>NZ_JANSHS010000078.1:0-5344 GCF_047461695.1 Synechococcus sp. R6-7 | reverse complement strand
GCCAGCGGGACGGAGTCCTTGAAAAGCCCTATAGCCTGCTGCACTCAGAGTTTTAGGTGTGGGTGCAGTGCCCTAGTTTAATTGAAATGACCATACTGGCAATACAGGGATCCCTGAAAATAGACAGGATGGCGGGGAGGGCTAGTCATGATTGAGGCGGGGGCAAGCGTCTTGAGGCGGATGTTGGGGGTCTACGGCAGCTCTAAGATGGGCGTTCTGCTGCTGTTGGGGTTTTCTTCGGGTTTGCCGCTGCTGCTGATCAACACCACCTTGAATGCTTGGCTGACCCAAGCGGGCTTGACCACCATTGCCATCGGCTTGTTTAACCTGCTCAATTTGCCCTACTCCTTTAAGTTCTTGTGGTCGCCTGTTCTGGATCGATTTCTGTTGCCGGCACCGGGATCCCTGCGGGGCAGTCGGCGGCGGGGGTGGATGGCCCTGACCCAAGTGCTGTTGCTGCTCAGCATAGGGCTACTGGGTTTTCAGGATCCGACCCAAACCTGGCTGGAAGCTCTGGGATGGGAAGAGCTGGCCCAGACTTGGCCGGGAATCACGGTTTTCACCCGCCCGATCTTTCTGGTGGGGTTGCTGGTGGCTTTTTTGAGCGCCTCTCAGGACATCGCGGTGGATGCCTACCGTACCGATATCTTGGCGGAGCGGGAGATGGGGGCAGGGGTAGCGATTTTTGTATTCGGCTACCGCATCGCGCTGCTGGTCAGCAGTGGCGTGAGCTTGATCTTGGCGGACTATTTGCCCTGGTGGCAGGTGTACGGGATCATGGCGCTGCTGATGTTGATCGGGTTGATTACCTCGTTTTTGGCCCCTGAGCCGGAAAACAGCGCCCTCAAGCCTACCTCTTTGCGGTCGGCCATCATCGAGCCGTTTCAATCTTTTTGGCGGCACCGCTTGGCCTGGGCGATCCTGCTGTTTGTGGTCTGCTTCAAGTTGCCGGATAGCTTGGCAGGGCAAATGACCCCCACATTTTTGTTGCAGACGGGGTTTAGCACCAGCGATCTGGGCATTATCCGCAGTTGGATAGGCTTGTTGGCCACCTTGGCTGGGGCTTTTGTGGGGGGGGAGTGGGTCAGCCGCATCGGCACCTACCGCTGTCTGTTCATTTTCGCAGCCTTGCAAGGGATCGGCAATTTGGGCCTGGGAGCGATTGGGTTGGTGGGGCAAAACTATCCGCTGCTGCTGGGGGCAACCATTTTCGACAACATGGCCGGGGGCATGGGCACGGCTGCTTTTCTGGCTTTTTTGATGAGCCTTTGCGATCGGCAATTTAGTGCCACCCAGTATGCTTTGCTCACCAGTGTATTTGCCGTGGGGGGAACCTTGGCCGGGGCTGTGTCGGGCTATTTGGCGGCTGCGGTCAATTGGCCTTTGTTTTATTTGATTACAGCGATGACAGCTGCTCCGGCGATGGTGATCCTGCTGTGGCTCGGCCCCCCTTCATCGACTGCAACCCCGGCCACAACCGCATCTGAACCGTAACTGCCCCACCGCAAATCCGGTTCTAATAGCCTTGCCTTGAACGCAACGGGGATGGTTGCCTACAGCGCAGCCCCGATTTTGGCCGCCAGATCCACCAGCCGCGCCGCATAGCCGTACTCGTTGTCATACCAGGAGAGCACCTTCACCGTGCGATCCCCTAAGGTCAGGGTGGATCCCAAATCCACAATGGAAGAGTGGGGATCCCCGACAATATCCGCCGATACGATCTCTGGCGGAGCAATGGCCAGGATGCCGCGCAGCGGGCCTTCTGCAGCCTCGATAAAGGCTTGGTTGACTGCTTCTTTGGTGATGGGCTGCTCAGTACGCACCACAAAGTCCACAATCGAGCCGGTCAAGGTGGGCACCCGCAGCGCCAGGCCATCCATCTTCCCTCTCAGGGCGGGCAAAACCTCGGCCACTGCCGTGGCGGCCCCGGTGGTGGAAGGCACGATCGACACTGCTGCTGAGCGGCCCCGCCGATAATCTTTGGGATCCGGGCGATCCACAATTGCCTGAGTGGCGGTATAGGCATGGCAAGTGGTGAGAAAGCCGGTCTCGATGCCGAAGCGATCCAACAAAACCTTGGCCAGCGGCGCCAAGCAATTGGTGGTGCAGGAAGCATTGGAGATGATGTGATGCCGCTCTGGGTCGTATTGGTCATCGTTGACCCCCATCACCACCGTCAAGTCGGGGCCTTTGGCAGGAGCAGAGATGATCACCTTTTTGGCCCCGGCCTCCAGGTGTTTGGCGGCCCCGTCTCGTTTGGTGAACAAGCCGGTCGATTCCACCACCAGGTCAACCCCCAGATCTTTCCAGGGCAGTTGTGCCGGATCCCGCTCTGCCAAAACTCGGACTTTCAGGTGGCTGCCGATTTGCAGATGCCCGTCCACCGCGCTCACGGTTTGGGGAAGGCGCCCATAGGCCGAGTCGAACTGGAGCAGATAGGCCAAGTTGTCGGGTTCGGTCAGGTCATTGACTGCTACCACCTCCAGCTCCCGAGCTGGCTGAGACAGCAGCACCCGCAAGAAGGCCCGCCCAATGCGACCAAATCCGTTGATGGCTACCCGTGTGGTCATCGCAATCCTCCGGTATCAGTTTATACGATGGATCAGGGGACGCGGCATGGGAGACGCTGCCCCCCTAGGGATAGGGTAAAAGAAGAACGGGATCCCCATCGCTTTTGCACCCAAGATCTCCAGATTTGCCACTGGGACTCACCCAAGAAGTTGCCGGCAGAAGGGAAAAGTAGGAATGAAGGTATTGCTGACCAACGATGACGGCATCGAGGCTGCCGGGCTGGCCAACCTCAAGTTGGCCCTCAGCGCCCTCATCCCGGAAGAACACTGTTGGATTGTGGCCCCCCACCAGCAGATTTCCGGCTGCAGCCACCAGGTGACGACGGGGCGACCTTTTCGGGCCTTGGCCCGCGGCGAGCGCACCTTTGCCGTCGAGGGATCCCCTGCCGACTGTGTGCGGGTGGCCCTATTCAAGCTGGCCCCAGCGGTGGATTGGGTGCTTTCCGGTATCAACGAGGGGGGAAACCTCGGATCGGATGTGTACCTGTCGGGAACGGTGGCGGCGGTACGGGAAGCGGCGATGCGGGGGATCCCGGGAATTGCCATTTCCCAATACCGAGCAGGGGGCCAACCCATCGACTGGGAGCAGGCCCAGCGGTGGACGCGGGAAATCTTGGCGGAGCTGATGGAACAACCCCTGCCCAGGGGGGCGTTTTGGAATGTGAACCTGCCTCACTTGCCCGCCGGATCCCCTCTGCCGGAGCGGGTCTATTGTCCCCTCTGCACCCAACCCCTGCCGCTCGATTATGCGGTGGAAGCCGAGGGAAATGGGGCAGAGTCGCTGTGGTTTCGCTATCAGGGCCGCTATGCGGAGCGCGCTCGGGATCCCCAAACCGATACCGACATCTGCTTCTCCGGTCGGGTGGCCATCACCCAAGTGCAACTGGCCAAGGACTCCGTCCCGCTAACGCGACCAGGCGTTTCCGCTGGGGGGGGTAGAAGCCAGGTTGCGGGCAATGGTTCTCAGCCGTTGCAGCCGTAGCGCCGTCAGGATATCGGTGGGATCCAGCTTCAGAACCTGTTCTATGGCATCTGCCAGGTGTTGAGCGGCCTCCTGTCGGGTGTAGCCGCGAAACTGAGCACGGCGCAGGGCAAATTCATCGGCGTCGAAATGGGCGCTCTCCCGGTTCAGGTTTTGCCAGATCTGCCGGACGGAGAGAGCCGTAATGCCACCTGCCAACAGAGCGGAAAAAGGGTGCTGCAAAGAGAGCTCCGCCACGGTGGTGATGCCCCCGAACAAGGCCAGCGACTGGTAAAACCCCGGCTGCAGCCAGTTGCGATTGCCCAGCCAGCCCACCTCCCGCAGAAACAACAGATCCCGCTGTGGCTGAGGGATCCCTTGCCAACGGCGAAAATCGATGGCGATGGTGCCCTGGGGCTGCCAAGGGGCTTTGCGGCGGGAGATGAGCAGGGCTTCACCCCCGAAGTGGGGAACGACGCTGATCAAGGGTCGGAAGGAAGCGGGGAGCAGATCCCGCAACCGTTCGGTTTCTTCTTTTTCAAAGGATTTGAAATCTGGGCGGCTGTTCATGGCCTCACCTGTTAGGGGCATTGAGGCGGGGAGCCCGCCTGAACACGGGCGCTGTTCCGGCCCCCGACACCACAGCCCTGTGTAGAACCAATGCGAGGTTAGTCTATCGCATCTCCAGGCTGGCCGTGGAACTCTGGCCGTGGAACTCTATAGGTGGAACCCTGTAGGTTTCAAAGATCCCAATCCTAGGTTGCGTAGACTGGGAAGGCGAGCCTACCCGTCTTACCTACTCGTCTTAAATCCGAGACCATGACCTTCCCAGCTCAGCCAGAACCCCAAGTGCTCCGTACTGCTGACGGGAATGAGCAGAGTATCAACAGCCCCCTTTACACCTACGCCTTCTTCCCGCAGCCAGCTCCAGAACTTTTGCCCTTCATCCGGCAAACCGAGGGGATCCATCGGTCGGTGCAGGTGTTCTCCCCGGCAGGCAGCCGAATTGCCGCTGCTGTGGAGCCGATGCCGGATCCGGAGTCGCTGCAAGTCTCGGATGAGGTGTTGGTGCGTTCTGCCCTGCGCCACGACCAGGTGATCTGCCGGCTGTTCGCCCAGATGCCGGTGCTGCCCCTGCGCTTTGGCACCTGCTTTCTCTCAGCAGAAAGGCTGGGATCCCATCTGCTGTCCCGGCAGACGGAGTACGAACAAGCCCTCGCAGCCATTGGGGGGCGGGCCGAGTACTGTCTCAAAGGAAGGGTTCAACCTCAGCCCCAACCGGAGCCACAGCCCTCCCTAAGCGGGACGGCCTATCTGTTGGCCCGCAAGCAAGCCTATCTCCAGCAACGACAGGCCCAAGAGCAGCAAGAGCAGGAGCAGCAAGCCCTACAGCAGCTTTGGCCTTCCACCTGGCCTGTGCAAAGTGGGGATCCCCAACCGGGAGAGGCCTTGCGGCTCTACTTTTTGCTCACTCCTGCCGAGTGGGAAGCCGCCCTTCAGCTCACCCAAACCTGGCTGGCTCAGCACCCCCATTGGCAACTGGATTGGAGCGCCCCTTTGCCCCCCTATCACTTTGTCCGTGCCTTGCGGGATTCTCTGGCGGACAAGTGTATAGATCCCAACTAAGGACGCCGTCCCGCTAGCGCGAACAAAGTGCTCTGCATGCGGATCATGGTCGCGTTAGCAGAGCGTGGATCCAAGCGTGATAATGGTGAGGGGATCCCGTCCGCTTCCTGTTTGCATTGGCGAGGCGGAGCCCTCACAGGGCAAAGGACTCCGTCCCGCTAACGGGAGCAGCAGGCAAAAGGAAGAG
>NZ_JANSHS010000077.1:0-9521 GCF_047461695.1 Synechococcus sp. R6-7 | reverse complement strand
GCGGGCCTCCAGCCCGAAAATTTGGTGATCGGCATAGTCATCGACAACCGTTTGCAGCCACCTCTCCAGAAGGTTGGCTTGCAGATGATCGCCGCGATGGCGCATGAGTTCAACGCCTCGGCGGAGTTCGCCCAGCGTGATCACGCTGATGTAGATGCGGGCCTCTTGCTCAATGGCAATTTGAAGAAATTCTTGAACCCCGGAGTTGGCTTGACTGTGTTTGCGCAGCTCACTGATGACGTTAGTGTCAAGCAAATACGTCATGGGCAGTGTTATCTTGCACCCGCTCAAAGTCTGAATCGTTGCCAACGTTAGGTATCGATCTGAGCACTTCGGCAAAGGACTGTTTCGCAGGCTGGAGTAAGACTTGCTCTAGGATTTTGCGGTGTTCGGCCTCTGCACTAACGCCGTGACGACTAGCCCTTTGTTTGAGAGCTTTGACAATGGCTTCGTCAACATTGCGAACAATTAACGTGGCCATAGAGTGTTTCCTCGATCGGCAGATCCCTGGGCGGCTTTGCTGCGACGATAGCATTGATATCATCTAAAGTTCAAGTTTTCCCGTCTATTGATACTGATGAAGAAGCTGCCCTTTTGCGGGTTGCCCCAGAGAACTCCTGCCTGCCAGGGATCCAAGCTCTGCCTGCTGTGCATAGCCTTTGAAAGCGCAACACTCAAAAAAGAGGGATCCCGATGAGCAACTTGACCTGCAGGTGACCTCTACAATAGAAGGCTGACTCTGCCACCTGGTGGGATCCCTATGCCGCGCCGCACCGATATCCACAAAATCTTGCTCATTGGAGCGGGGCCGATCGTCATTGGCCAAGCCTGTGAGTTCGACTACTCGGGCACCCAAGCCTGCAAAGCCCTGCGGGAAGAAGGCTATGAGGTCGTCTTGGTCAACTCTAACCCCGCCACCATCATGACGGATCCCAGTATGGCGGAGCGCACCTACATCGAGCCGGTGACGGCGGACTTTGTGGCCAAAATCATCGAGCGGGAGCGCCCTGATGCTTTGCTGCCCACCATGGGCGGCCAGACGGCCCTCAACGTGGCGGTGCAACTGGCCCAGCAAGGGATCCTGGAGCAGTACGGGGTGGAGTTGATTGGGGCCAAGCGGGAGGCCATTGAAAAAGCCGAAGACCGCGATCTCTTCAAGCAAGCCATGCAGCGGATTGGCTTGGCCGTGCCCCGCTCTGGCCTGGCCCACACCCTGGAAGAAGCCAAGCAGATTGCCCAGGAGATCGGCTATCCCCTCATCATCCGCCCGGCCTATACCCTGGGGGGCACCGGTGGTGGGGTGGCCTACAACCAGGAGGAGTTTGAAGAGATCTGCGCCGCCGGTTTGGAAGCCAGCCCCGTTTCCCAGATCTTGGTGGAGGAATCGGTCATCGGCTGGAAAGAGTTTGAGCTGGAGGTGATGCGGGATCTGGCGGATAACGTGGTGATCATCTGCTCCATAGAAAACATCGACCCAATGGGGGTGCACACCGGCGACTCCATCACCGTGGCCCCAGCCCAAACCCTCACCGACAAAGAATACCAGCGGCTGCGGGACTACGCCATCGCCATCATGCGCGAAATTGGCGTAGAGACCGGGGGATCCAACGTGCAATTTGCCGTCAACCCTGCCAACGGCGAGGTGCGGGTGATCGAGATGAACCCGCGGGTCTCCCGCTCTTCTGCTTTGGCCAGCAAGGCCACCGGCTTTCCCATCGCCAAAATTGCCGCCAAATTGGCAGTGGGCTACACGCTGCCGGAGATCCCCAACGACATCACCCGCAAAACCCCGGCCAGCTTCGAGCCCACCATCGACTATGTGGTCACCAAGATCCCTCGCTTTGCTTTTGAAAAATTCCCCGGCGCAGAGCCGGTTCTCACCACCCAGATGAAATCGGTGGGGGAGGCGATGGCCATTGGCCGCACTTTTCAAGAATCCATCCAGAAGGCATTGCGCTCTTTGGAAATCGACCGTCCCGGTTTTGGCAGCGATAGGCCGGAGGTTTTCCCCAAGCCGGAGGAAGTGCGGGCCAACCTGCGCACCCCCAACCCCTTCCGCTTGCTCACCATCCGCACCGCTCTGCTCATGGGCTTTTCTGCCCAGGAGATTGCCCAACTCACCCACATCGATCCCTGGTTTATCGACAAGCTACAGGAGTTGGTGGAGGTGGAGCAAGCCCTCAAGGGGCGGGAGCTGGGATCCCTGAGCGCTGACGACTTGAGACACCTCAAGCAAATGGGCTTCAGCGACCGACAAATTGCCCACCTCACTGGATCCACGGAACATCAGGTGCGGGCCTGCCGCAAAAGCCTGGGGGTGATCCCCACCTACAAAACTGTAGATACCTGCGCCGCCGAATTTGAGGCTGCTACCCCCTACCAGTACTCTACCTACGAGAGCGAGTCGGAGATTTTCCCGGCCCGCAAAGAGAAGGTGATGATCTTGGGAGGTGGCCCCAACCGCATCGGCCAGGGGATCGAATTCGACTACTGCTGTTGTCATGCTGCCTTTGCCCTCAGCCGCCTGGGTTACGAAGCGATCATGGTCAACTCCAACCCGGAAACCGTTTCCACCGACTACGACACCGCTGATCGCCTCTATTTTGAGCCGCTCACCCATGAAGAGGTGATGAACTTGGTGGATGCTGAGCAGCCGGTCGGCCTGATCGTGCAATTTGGCGGTCAAACTCCCCTCAAGCTGGCGCAGGGGCTGGCAGCAGCCCAGGCTCCCATCTGGGGAACTTCCCCCGACTCCATCGACATTGCTGAGGATCGGGGGCGCTTCGAGCGCATCTTGCGGGAGTTGGATATTCGCCAACCGGCCAACGGCATTGCCCGCAGCGTGGAAGAAAGCTTGGAAATTGCCCGCCGCATCGGCTATCCGGTGGTGGTGCGGCCCAGCTACGTCTTGGGGGGACGAGCCATGGAGATCGTCTATTCCGACCAAGACCTGCAGCGCTACATGCAACTGGCGGTGGCGGTGGATCCGGATCGTCCGGTGCTGGTGGATCAGTTTCTGGAAGAGGCGGTGGAGGTGGATGTGGATGCCATTGCCGACCGCACCGGCGCTGTTACCATCGGCGGCATTCTGGAGCACATCGAGCAGGCCGGGATCCACTCGGGCGATTCGGCCTGTGTATTGCCCAGCCGCACCCTCAGCCCCGACGTGCTGCAGGTGATTCGCCAATGGACGGTGAAGTTGGCCCAAGCCCTGAAGGTGGTGGGCCTGATCAACGTGCAATACGCCGTCCAAAAAGGTCAAGTCTATATCCTGGAGGCCAATCCGCGCGCCTCCCGCACCGTCCCCTTTGTCAGCAAGGCCATCGGCCATCCGCTGGCAGACTACGCCGCTCAAGTGATGAGCGGCAAAACCCTAGCCGAGCTGGGCTTTACCCAGGAGGTGATCCCCTCCCACATTGCCGTCAAGGAAGCGGTTTTGCCCTTCCACAAGTTTCCCGGCACCGACACGCTGCTGGGGCCGGAGATGCGCTCCACCGGCGAGGTGATGGGCATTGACACGGACTTTGGCCGCGCTTACGCCAAAGCCCAACTGGCGGCGGGGCAGAATCTGCCTCTCCAGGGGACGGTGTTCATCAGCGTCAGCGACCGGGATAAACAGGCGGTCATCCCGGTAGCCCGCGAGTTTGTGGAGCTGGGCTTTCGCCTATTGGCCACCGAAGGAACCCAAAAAGTTTTAGCCGAGCACGGGATCCCGGTGGACAAAGTCCTCAAGCTGCACGAGGGGCGGCCCCACGTCATCGACGCCATCAAAAATCACCAGATTCAGCTCATTATCAACACTCCTTCCGGTGTCGAGGCGCAGCAAGATGGCCAAAAGATCCGCCGCACTGCCCTGGCCTACAAGATCCCTCTGGTGACCACCTTGGCAGGGGCCAAAGCCACCGCGGCTGCCATCCGTGCTTTGCAGTCGGGATCCCTGCAGGTGAAGTGCTTGCAGGATTTTTTTCCACCCAGGAATGCCCCAAGCAAACTTCTGGAAGCCCCATGAAGAGCCCATAGGGTCTTGCCGGCAGGAGAAAAAGCGGATCCTGAACGACTTCTCTTTCTTGAACCCATTCTTGAGAAACATCTGCTCGAGCTTGGCTGCCATCAACTGCCAGTGACCGACCTTCGCCGGGAAGCTCTCAAAGACCTCCAAATTGCAACATATCGGTGCTGATTTGTATCGACAAATCCATTTTTTTCACATTCCCGTTGCGAAAGTTAGGGATCCCTGTCGGCGTCCCTAAAACTGTCTAGGCTGAAAGAAGGAGACGCTTTTGGCGGTCGGCGCGGGAAGAGTTTTGCCCCGTTCAAGGAAGCCGACAAAGCAAAGAATGGTTTTGTCTCTTTAGGAGTTGGCCTATGAGTACTGTAGTTCGCCGCTCCTCGGCTGCACGGCAGCTCTGGAGTTGGAATGGCTTTTGTCAATGGATAACCAGCACCGAAAACCGGCTGTACATCGGCTGGTTTGGCGTGTTGATGATCCCGACCTTGTTGGCAGCAGCCTTTTGTTTTGTAATCGCTTTTGTTGCTGCTCCGCCGGTGGATGTGGATGGGATCCGCGAGCCGGTGATCGGCTCTTTGATAGGGGGGAACAATCTCATCTCGGCGGCGGTGGTGCCCACGTCGGCGGCCATCGGCTTGCACTTTTATCCCATTTGGGAAGCCGCCTCTTTGGATGAATGGCTCTACAACGGCGGCCCCTACCAACTGATCGTGCTCCATTTCCTGATCGGGGTGTGGTGCTACCTGGGCCGGCAGTGGGAGCTGAGCTATCGCTTGGGCATGCGTCCCTGGATTGCGGTGGCGTTTTCCGCTCCGGCGGCGGCGGCTACGGCAGTGCTCTTGGTCTACCCCATCGGCCAGGGCAGTTTCTCGGAAGGCTTGCCCCTGGGGATCGCCGGCACCTTCTACTTCATGCTGGCTTTCCAGGCGGAGCACAATATCCTCATGCACCCTGCTAGCTGGCTGGGGGTGGCCGGCGTCTTTGGCGGCGCTCTGCTGGCCTCCCTGCACGGCTCCCTGGTGATCTCCAGCCTAATCCGCGAGACCTCGGAAGAAGAGTCACAAAATGCCGGCTACCGCTTCGGGCAGGAGGAAGTCACCTACAACTTCCTGGCCGGGCACTACGCGTTCTTGAGGCGGCTGGGGTTCCCCGGCCTGGGCCTGAGAAACAGCCGTTCCGTCCACTTCTGGATGGCGGCCCTGCCCACAGTGGGGATTTGGGCGGCGGCAATAGGTATCGGCATAATGGCCTTTAACTTGAACGGCTTGAACTTCAACCAGTCCATCCTGGACAGCCAGGGCCGCTTCATCCCCACCTACGCCGATCTCCTCAACCGCGCCAATCTGGGGATCCAGGTGATGCACGCCCCCAACGCCCATCATTTTCCCTTGCTGCTGGCGGCTCAACCCTAAGGCAGGCTAGGGGCAGTCCAGCCGGAAAGCGCGGTGAATAGCTTGCAAGGCCGGGATCCCTCGATCCCGGCGCACTACACAGCTCACCTTGATCTCCGAGGTGGCGATCATCTCGATGTTGATTCCGGCTTCGGCTAGGGCTGCAAACAGGCGAGCAGCCACGCCAGGGTAGGTTTCCATCTCGGCGCCGACAATGCTGACCTTGGCAATGTCGTGATCCGCGTCAACTCCTGCCGCCTGGAGCTCTTCGGCCACCTGCCGGCAGACTGCCTCAGCAGCCATCGCTTGATCCTGAGGCACGGTAAAGGCAATGTCGGTACTGGGGATCCCGTTGTGGTAGCCCCGCTGGCTTTGGATGATGGTGTCCACGATGATCCCGGCAGCCGCCAAGCGCCCGAACAAATGGGCGGCAGTTCCCGGACGATCCGGCACTTTGCGAAGGCCCAGCCGTGATTGCTTCAAATCCAGGGCAACACCGCGTACCGGGTGGCTGTCTTGAGGGGCAGCCGGCATCTTTGCCCGATGCAAGTGGGGGATCACCTGGAACGACTCTCCCAGAGCCAAGGCGGCATCACCGGCCCGCTCCGCAGCCACCACACAGCTCACCTTGATCTCGGACATGGAGATCATCTGCAAGTTGATCCCGGCCTCGGCCAGCACCTGGAACATTTGCGCCGCGATCCCAGGTCGGCCCATCATCCCCACCCCGGCAATGCTGACTTTGGCCACCGCCTCATCCACAATCACCGCTGCACACTGCAGCTCTTGGCCAATCCGCCGGGCAACGGCTGCAGCCTCGGTCACCTGCGACCGACTGACCGTAAAGGCAATGTCATTGGTGGGCTGGGGCACGGATCCCTGCGGCAAGGAGTCCGTCCCGCTGGCGTGAGCGGCTGTGAACTGGAGCGACTGCAAAATCAAATCCACATTCACCCCTGCTGCCGCGATCCCCTGAAAGAGTTGGGCGGCAATGCCAGGCCGGTCGGGCACCCCCACCAACACCAACTTGGCCTGATCCCGATCCAGCTCCACCGTATCCACCGCCAGGCCCAGCTCGATACTGCTGTCGGCAGCACGAGGACGGGGGGGAGGAGAAAGAATGAGAGTGCCCTCGCATCCCGCCTGCAACGGCTCCAAGCTGGAGCGCACCCGCAGCTTCACACCGTAGTTGCGGGCAATTTCCACCGAGCGGGGATGCAGCACCTGGGCCCCCAAGCTGGCCAGCTCCAACATTTCATCACTGGTGATCTCCGGCAACAGCCTGGCCTCAGGCACCTTACGCGGATCCGTGGTGAAGATCCCCGGCACATCGGTGTAGATCTCACACAGCTCTGCTCCCAAAGCCACTGCCAAGGCCACTGCCGTGGTGTCGGATCCCCCCCGACCCAGGGTGGTGATCTCCAGCTCCGCCAGGCTGGTAATCCCCTGAAACCCGGCCACCACCACCACCTCTTCCCGCTCCAGGTGCTGCCACAGGCGGTCGGTGTGGATGTGCAAAATGCGGGCCCGGCTGTGATCCCGAGTGGTGACAATGCCCACCTGGGCTGCCGTCAGGGAAAGGGCAGGACACCCCAAGCGTTGCAGCGCCAAGGCCACCAGGGCAATGCTCACCTGCTCACCGGTGGAAAGGAGCATATCCCATTCCCGCAACTGGGCCGGTGTGGTCGGGGATCCCTGCAATATCTGTTCCCCCAGATCCACAAGGCGATCGGTTTCATCCCCCATCGCCGAGACCACCACCACCACCCGATGCCCTGCCTTCACCGTGTGGGCCACCCGTTGGGCCACGGCTTGGATACGCTCGACAGAGCCGACAGAGGTACCGCCGTACTTTTGAACGATTAAGCTGCGTTCCATGAGAGGAGAACGAGGTCAGGGGCGGTTTGGATCCTACCCCGGATCTAGGCCAAGCCCAGTCCATTTTGCAAAAACGGCGGCACCGGCAGCAGGATCAGCACCAGCAGCGTTAGCATCCCCAGCCCCAGCAGATCCCGGGCCTCGTCCAGTTCCGTCACATCGTTGAGGGCCGGCTCGTCGGCACTGGAAATCACAAACAGCAGCAGCGCCCAGAGCAACAGCCAAGGCTGCACCGTCAAAGCCAGCAGCAACACCAACCAGCGGGCTACCCGGCCCACATTCGCTCCCATCTGCTGTCCATACACTGCGTGGACAATGTGCCCTCCATCCAGTTGGCCCACCGGCATGAGGTTAAAGGCAATCACCACCAAGCCCAGCCAGCCGGCAAAGGCCAGCGGGTGCAGCTCGATCACCTGCCCCGGCTGCAACTGATCCCCCAGCACCATGCGGGCCAGAATTGCCAGCAGCACCGATAGGCGCGGGTCAATGCGATGAAAACTAATCGGGGTCGGCTGCCCCTCCGGCACCGCGGGAGGATCTGCAGGCGCTGAAAACAACAGCCCCAGCAACAGCATGCCCAAAGCAACAAGACTCCCTGCCAGCGGCCCGGCGACGGCGATATCAAACAACACCTTGCGGTTGGGCACCGGCTCTTTCAACTGGATAAACGCCCCAAAAGTCCCTAGGACAAAAGGCACCGGGATGAAATAGGGCAGCGAGGTTTTGATGTGGTGGCGGCGGGCCACCCAGTAACGAGTCCACTCATGGGATCCCAAAATGGCAAGGATCCCGACCGCATAGGGCAATCCTTTCATCAGAGAGGGCAAATGCAGCAGCCGGTCAGGGCTAACCCCAGCCGCGTGGGCCCCAGCACTGAGGGTCGTCCAGAAGGTGAATAGCAACAGCCCCAAAGCCAGCAGCGGCAACTCTCGACTGTCCGCCGGGGAGCGCCGCGCCGCCGGGTTGGGCACCAAGGCAAAAAAGGGCTTACCGGCAAACCCCTCCTGCAGCACCACCAAAAAGCGTTTGCCGAAAGTGGTTTCCACGTTTTGCTGCACCCGCTCATAGGCTTCACTGGGATCCGCCCGCAAGTTGCCCCGGCAGATGATCGCCTGGGGACGGTACTCCACGTTTTGCAAATAAAAGACGTTCCAGGGGAAGCAATGGCTCAGCTTCTCCCGCGGCACTTCGGAGATGGGGGTGTGGGCAAGAGCCAGCGAGACCGAATCTGCGGCGCCGTCTTCCTCCTCTTCCTCTGGCTCAGGTTCCCCAGCCGGCGAGGGATCCGCTTCTGGAGAGGAGTTTTCCACCTCTGGCCGAGGGCCTCCGGTTGAGGGTCGAATACCCCCTCGTCTCACCAAGGTCATGCTGGTAAAGTAGGAGGTGAGAAACAGCAGCAGCATCAGCAAGGGAGGCAATTCGTACTGAAACACCTGACGCCCCAGCACCCAGACCAAAGGGGGCAGCATCATCACCAGCCACAGGATCCGCCACGGCACCTTCGAAAGGCGGGCCACACTTTTTTGCAGCAGCAGGTAGGTTGCAGAACCCACCAGCGCCAACAGGATCCAATCTGCCATGAGTTCAAAAAACGGAGGAGAACACCTCTACCAAGCTAGCGGCAAATCCAATCCCCTCGCTACAGCTTGCAGCCGGGATCCCTGAAGAGCCAATTGAGGCTTGGCCTGCCCATAGACCGCCACCATTCCGGGGCAAACTTTTCATTCGCGCGAGCGGTGCGGAGCACTTTACTTCTTGTCAGCAGTGGGGCGAAAAAGAGGGATCCCCTTGAGGCGTGCTTATGCTGCCGGCGTCCACTGCACAGCTTCGCCCATGGGCCCCAACCTCAACCCAGTATCTATTCTGGCCAAAAGGTATTCCCTGTCATGCCTCGCAGGGTGAAATAAACAAATAGAAGCAACAAAAGGGATCCCAGCGTAACCATAGCCGCCGCTGTTGGACTTTTGCGATACAGGCCGACAAAAGGCTGGAGGCCAGCCCAGATCCCCCCCAGCAAAACGGTAATAAAGTAAGTGGGATAACGGGAGACATTCTCCACAAACTGGTCTTCCAGTCTTCTGGGGGGCTGCGGTTGTGGCATAAGAGGCTGGGGCTCCAACTCCTTTTTTCTCAGTGTGCCATAGGTAGCTGTCAACCATCTGGAGGCTGGCCATCTTCAGGGAACTGGCGGCAACTCAAAAAGTGTAGTCATCTCAAACTAGATTGAGACACTCCCCAAACGC
>NZ_JANSHS010000076.1:0-2322 GCF_047461695.1 Synechococcus sp. R6-7 | reverse complement strand
CATGCTGACGCAAAGCGCTCCGCGCCGCTAGAGAGAAGGTCTAGTCAACTCTAGATCGCCCGTCAAGGGGCAACCCGACTGTTGCCAGCGGCGGATGGCCTGGGCAGTGAGTCCATTCGTTACATCGCGAATGGGGATCCCCGATCCGGTTACCTGCAGACGCACCAACCGCCAGGGATCCCCAGGGTTAGCCCGCAGGACATAAGCCTCGTAGGCCAGTTGCAGAGTTTCGCTGCGCCGACCGGCCAAGGAGTTGCCCTCCTTTTGGGGGTGTTGGGGCAAGACCAAGCGGCGCTCCAGCGTGGTGAAATACAGCCGAAAAGCTTCTGGCGAAACAGCAGTTGCGGTGTCCGGCAAAACCGGAGCCAGCTCCTGTTGGCGTAAGCGGGCCGGAGACCCTGGAGAGAGCATTTCAACCTCCGGCTTCCCCACCAGCACAACCTGAAACTCAGAGCGGGAGCGGCTCAAGGCCAGATTGAGAAACAAAGGCAACTGCTCCGTTAGAGCCTCAGCCCAAACCTGAGGAGCAGCCAGGCAAGTTTCCCCTCTTGCCGGAACGAAATGCTCCGCACCCCTAACGCGCCCAGGAGTGCTGACCAGGCCCAAAACCACCGACAAACCGACTCCTAGCCAACATCTCCTGCCGGATCCAGCCGGCCTTTTTTCAGGGATCCACTGCACAAGCCTACGGCGTCGTTGCATTACAGAACTACCCCAATAACATCGGGCATCTCCCCACACCCTCACCCGGCAGCATCCCATGAGGCTTGGAAGCGCCGCAAGGCGGCCACGGGATCGGGAGAAGCGGTGATGGGGCGGCCCACCACCAAATAATCGGCTCCTGCCCGCAGAGCTTCGTCGGGCGTGCAGATGCGCTGTTGATCCTCCTCTCCATCCCCCGCCTTGGCTTGGCCCAGACGGATCCCAGGAGTAACCAGCAAAACCTCCGGCCCCAAAGCTTGGCGCAACCGCGAGACTTCCTGAGGAGAGCAAACCAGTCCAGTAAAGCCTTGAGCTTGAGCCAGCCGGGCCAAATGCAACACATAGTCGGCGGGATCCATCTCGATGCCCAGTTCCTGTCGCACCTGCGGGGGGCTGATGCTGGTTAAGAGGGTAACCGCCAATAGCCGACAAGGACTGCCCTGGGCAGCTGCCACGGCTGCCCGCAACATGGCACTGCCGCCGGCAGCATGGACGGTGAGCAGATCCACTCCATAGCTGACGGCCACCTCCGTAGCCCTCCCCACGGTGTGGGGAATGTCGTGCAGCTTCAAATCCAGAAAAATGCGCTTGCCCCTTTCCTTGAGAGCCTGCAGAACGGAAAAACCCGCAGCAGTGAACAACTCCAGACCCACCTTCCACCACAGCACCTGCGGCAAAGAGTCCACCCACTCCAAAGCCTGCTCTTGAGAAGAAGTATCCAGCGCAACAATCAGGCGGTCACCCTTCATCGGGGCTCATTCCGGGGCTCGTAGTGGGGACAGCCCTCACAGGGGCCGTAGGGATTGACGGCGCAGCGCAACTCTGGAGAATGGGCGTTGTAGCGGCAGGTGGGATCCCCGATGTATTCTGGCGGCGAAGCCACGTAAGTGTAAACAACCACGCCCCCAAATCCTATCGGGCTGACGAAGAAACGACTGGTGGTGAAAGATTCGCCCACAGAAGGGTTGAGGGTTTCCTCAAAGGGTTCTGGCTCAGGCTCCAGCTCCACTTCCTCCTCCAGATTCCAGAGGGCTTCCCACTGCCTAAGGGTTTCCTGTAAAGGCACAGCCAAGTGCTCTGCCAGCTCCATCAGGGCAGTCTCCAAAGAGGCCAAACTTTCTTCGGCCACTTGGGCAAAGGCTGCAACCCATTCCTCCAAAAGTTTCTCAAAATCCATGCAGCAGCGACCTAGAGGCTCCTTCTTCACCTTACCGCCAGCCTGGGCAACCTTTAACTTCCTCCCCGGCAAACGGCATCCACTAGAGCTTGATTGACCAATGGAAACAGCTCCGCCAGTTCTTCTGTGGATAGGTTTCCGGTGCAGACATTGGCGCGAATATGCCACTCAGCCCACATCTGCGCCGAGGGAGCAGCAGGATCCCGGCCCTCCTCAGAACCTGAACCGCCCACAGGTACCCGAGGGAGGCTGCGTCCCGACCCAAGGTTCAGTTGCAGTACGCTGTCACGGTTGATGCCAGTCAGCGAGGTTTGAGCGTTAGCCTCCTCAAGGAAAGCGAGAGAGAAAGCCAAAGCCATCCCAGCTAATCCCCAGAAAACAGCGCGGTAAACCATGGGATCTCCAGTAGTTAGATAGAGCATGACTCTAGTCAATAATAAGCT
>NZ_JANSHS010000075.1:0-6965 GCF_047461695.1 Synechococcus sp. R6-7 | reverse complement strand
GCTTATTATTGACTAGAGTCATGCTCTCCTAGGACTGGCATCCCCTGTTTTGATGGCTGGAGTCAAGCTCTCCAGCCCAGGAAAGAAAGCCCCCCGGCCAGCTCCAGGGGGCGAGAAGCCGAAGGTTGGATCCTTTAGGGCAACAACTCTTCGATGGCCTCTTCTTTGGTGTTGGTGCGGCGGGAGAGGGTGCGGCGGTCGAAGGTCATGTGGATCTCCCGGTTTTGCTCGCCATCGGCAGCCACCGCAAAGATGGGGAAGTCGATGTTGCCGTCTGGGAAAGCCATGTGGAAGCGGAAGGTGCCATCGGGGTTGAGCTGGATCTTGCGCCCGCCAATGGTAACGGTGGCATCCGGCTCTGTGGCCCCATAGACAATCAGCTCGGCATCGGCCACCAACCAGAACTTGCGAGAGCGCTGCGGCAGCACTTCGGAAGCCCCCGAGAACAGGCCCAGGCCGGATCCTGAAGCCATCCAGGGAGCAGCGGGCACCTCCGCCATGGCCATCCCCATCATGCCCACACCCGAGGGGATGATAAACGAGCTGATGGCCTGCTCGGGCACCAATTGGCGGCTGCCCATCTGGTGGCTGCCAAACAGGGATCCCGCCACCCGCATCGCCTCAAAGCCACCCACCATTTCCAGGAAGGGATCGACCATGGCCCCTTGCTGCGGCTCATCGCCCTTGTAGGCCACCACACCCATGCCGGTGGCACTGCGCTTGTAAGGCTCGCTGAGCTGGTAGAGGGTGCGGCCCTGCAGAGCCATGTCGAAGGGCACTGTCAGGAAGTGCTCTTCAAACCAGTCGGAGGGAAAGACTGGCGGCACCATCACCGCCGCCGAGCGGGCCAACATCAGCCAGCGGCCATCTGCCGTCCGGTAGCCAATTTCCACAATGTAGGAACGATCGCTCACCGGGATCGGCAAATACCACTCCCGCGCCAACTCATCACAGGGGTACTCCTGCATGCTGTGGGCCGGCTGGTAGCTGAAATCGATATCCGTCACATCGTAGAGGCGCAGCGCCAACTGTTGGCCGCCCTCGCGGCGCTTGCTTTCTTTAGCCTCGTTGGGCACATCCCAATAGGCGTAGGCCCACTGGGGATCCCGCGGCAGCAAAACGATGCGGCTTTCCCCATAGCCCTCCGGCAGATCCCCCAGCCCTTTGTCCACATCGGCCAGATCCGTCTTGCCGGCAACCTCTTGACCCCTAAACTTCGTTTGGGTGACCGATTCTTGCCCCTTGGGCTCCGGCATGGCATCGACAGGGCGGCCAGCTTTGACTTGGGCCTCTCGAATGGCCTCAATCAGCTGGTCTTTGGTCATGCGGCTGTACTTGGGGATCTGATAGCGGGCAGCTTCTTCCCGCAACTGCCGGATGGTCATTTCTTCCAACGGGATCCGCTCTTGTGGCATGGTCGGGGTCTCCTGTCTTCGACAAATCGGGCTTCGTGCAATGCTCCAGCTTTTGTCCTATGGGCCGATCCCAGCTTGTGGTTCTGAGGACAACCTTGAACCTGCTGATGTATCGGCTTGCCTCGGGCTCTCCAGCCGCTGATGACCACAGGTGGGGATCAACGGGGATCATCAAGAATGATGAACCCATGTTTGCGTATTTTTGCCTGTCGGTCAAGACCCTGGGGATCGCTGGGGATCAATCTCTTGTTCTCCGACCCACCTTTAGGGAGAGGCCAGGAGCCCCAGCTGCTCTCAAGCCAAGGGGAAGACTGCGCGGGATCCCCTGCCGAACCGGCCCTGCCTGGGTAGCATGGGGGAAAGGTGAGCTGTTGCGAGATGGGCCGCAGATTTCGTGGCCAAGAGGTGTTGGGATGAGGTGGTGGAAGCCTGCCGGGAAAGGTTCCGGGATCCAGATGAGTTGGGTAGCACTGGGGATCCTGCTGGCGGGGCCGGTCTTGCCGGTGGAAGCTGTGGATGCCCAAACGCTGTTTCCTCCCCTTTACCGCTTGCAAGGGGGATCCCCTACCCTGCCCGCTTCTGAAGCAACGCCCTGGCGTCCAGTAACCCAGGATTCTGTTCCGCTCCCACAAACAGATCAAGCCGATCCAAAAGTCCAGCCGGCCCAACCCGGCCATGGAGAAGTGGCAGAAGGCCCGGTTTTCGATCTGGATCTGTTGCGGCAGTTCGGCACCAGCCCTGGCGGCAGTGGCTCTGGATCCCGGCAGGGGGAAGTGATCGGGCCGGGCAGCGGCCAGAGTGGGGTGCGCGGAGCCAGTCCTGGCTCAGGGGTGGGCACAGGCCAAGGGCCAGGGGGCGGAACGGGTCTGGAGGCGGGATCCCAGCGGCGGGAACCGCAAGTGACAGGGTTGATTGTGGATGCACGAGGCTTGGATTTCTTGCCTAGCCAGTCAATGCGCTTGTTTGATCCCGATGGCAATCAAGTCTATACCCCCGTTACTCTTGGCCAAGACCTCAACGCGGCCTTTGTGGGCAGCGAGGGCACAGCTGCCTATGCCACCTCGGAAGAGCAGGCCCGCTCACTGGTGAACCGCATCGGGGAACGGCCTCACCGCATTCGTGCCATCCGCACCCTGGGCTACGACCTGGTGATTTCCGCCGAAGATGCCTTTAGCCTGCGCCAGATGAATGCGACAGATGGCTTCCTGGATCGCTTTGCCGTGGTGGTCATCTGGGATGGCAGCCAAGCCAGTCTCCCCTGAGGCCCAGGGATCCCAGCATGGCCATCAAAGCACAGGACAGAGGAATGCTAGCCTAGCAAAAGTGCTCTGTCTGCACCACCCGCACCACCTCCAGCGGGGTTGATATCTTCCTGGGGATCCCAGCCTTATGCAACGGTTTGCCAACCAACCTCTGCGGGAACATCCCCACCTGGCGGTGTTTTCCTCCAGCAAGGTGGGCAATTTTGTGGTTACCATCCCGCTGTTGCGGGGCCTCAAGGAAAAATACCCCGGCTGTGTGCTGGATTTTTTTGGCAGCGAGATTACCCGCGACTTTGAGCTCCACTGCCCCTACATCGACTTCAGCTTTCCTCTCTACAGCCGTCGTCCCGATTACCTCGAGGCCCTGACCGCTGCTGTGCGAGAACGGGTGACCCAGGCCGGCCCCTACGACTTGGCCATCAATTGCGACGAGTTTAGCGAGCTCAACCTGGTGGCGGTAACGGCCCTGCGCCCCCAGTACATTGCCGGGGCCGGCTTGACCTTGGATTTTCGCCGCAAGTTGGACCCCGGCTCCGACCCGGTACAGCGCATGCTCCAGGATGACGACTGGAACGGCCTGGAGTTTCTGCAGCGCTACAAAGGGATCCTCACCAGCAACTACATCGCCGAAATCTTCTGTCGCCTGGCGTACGTGGAGACGGATTTTTTCCGCCTGGAGCTGCCCAGCCGGGATCCCGATTTTCCGGTGCCAGAGGTTTTGGTGCACATCACCACTACCCGCCGCGCCAAGATGTGGCCTCTGGAGTACTGGCGGCAGGTGATCCAGTGGTGCCAAGGCCAGGGCCTGCAGGTGGGGCTAATCGGCAGCGCGCCGGAGCTTCAGCGATCCCTCTACCACGGCGGCAGCGGCGAAGACGAACTGCTGGCCCAAACAGGAATGGTTGACCTGCGGGGCAAAACCAGCCTCATGGAGCTGGCGGGGGCCCTGAAGCGGGCGCGGGTGTGTATCTCCGTGGATGCGGGGCCGATGCACATTGCGGCGGCAGTGGGCTGTCCCACCATTGCCCTGTTTGGCAACGATGCCGATGGGGATGGGGCCAGCCCGGTGCGACTGTGGGCTCCTCGTCTGCCCCACGTCTATCTCACCCAAACCGCCTACAAGTGCCGGGTCTGCGCAGAGAACAAGTTCAAAAACGAAACCTGCCTGGTGGAGGGTCATCCCTGTATGGCCCATCTCAAGCCGGAAACGGTCATCGGCTACTTGAAAGAGATTCTCAAGCAAACCTAGAGGTTCCACGCCCTCACCCCCAGCCCCTCTCCCAAGGGGAGCTATGGAGCGACGGGGTGAGTTGTTTCATGGCTACTTGAAATGGCCATGTCTTGGGATCCCCATCTTTTTCCCCCTGGGAATCAGGGGGGCCGGTGGGCAGCAAGGAGTGCCCAGGGGCGCAGTTCGGATCCCTGGAAGTCCGTTTAAGCTGAGAGTTCAAGGCTGAAAACTTAGTGCCTAAACCATTTGGGTGTGAGCTGTGACTTTGGAGATGTGGTATCGCCACCAGTTGGGCCGCTTTGCAGAGTGGGGAAAAATAAGGCTCTGGCAAGGGGTTGCCCTGAAGCTGCTGGCCACTGCTTGCTTTGCCTGTTTAGGCGCGATCATCCGGCTCAACACTCCCGCCCTTCACCCCTTTCAGATTGTGTTTTTGCGCAACCTATTCGGGTTTCTCGCCCTGTCGCCGCTGGTGTTGCGGGCTGGGATCCAGTCTCTGCACACCGCCAAGATGGAGTTTTACCTCCTGCGCTCGGCGATCAGCACGGTGGGGATGTTGCTCTCCTTTTGGGCAGCCAGCCTGTTGCCTCTGGCAGAAGCTACGGCGCTGAGCTTTGTTCAACTTTTGTTTGCCGGCACGATGGCGGTATGGGTGTTGGGCGAGCAGATGCGCTCGTCCCGCTGGCTGGGATTGGGCCTGGGGTTTGCCGGGGCTTTGGTGATGTTGAGGCCAGGCTTCCGAGAGTTTTCTCTGGGAACAGGGCTGGCCTTGGGGGCGGCAGCACTCTTTGCCTGGGTGACCATCGTGCTCAAGATCCTCTCCCGCACCGAGTCCAGCCTCACGATTACGGCCTACATGGGCCTGCTGCAGACCCCCCTTTCCTTTCTGGCTGCCGTCTGGGTTTGGACCTGGCCTTCTCCTGAGCAGTGGCTGTGGATGGTGGCCATGGGGCTACTGGGCAGCATTGGCCAGGTGGCCCTCGCCCAGGCCTACAAGCTGGCTGAGGTGACGATGCTGCTGCCTCTGGATTTCTCCCGTCTGCTCTGGGCCAGCCTAATCGGGTTTTGGGTGTTTGCCGAGATCCCGGATGGGTGGACTTGGATGGGCGGAGCCTTGATTTTGGTGGGCGCCACCTCTGGAGCCTACGGCGAAGCCCGCCTGCCCACAATGCCGACCCAGGCCCGTACCGGCGGAGTTGGATAGCAGACAGATATCCTCTGCCAGGACTTACAGCCGAGGGAGAACAGGGCTGGAGCTGGTCAGGTCTGTGGTGGTAAGGGCCACCAACAGGGCTTCTGGACTGACGGGGAAGGGCAGGTGGTGGATGTCGGATCCTGGCTGGCAGGCCACTTGGGCAGCATGCAGCAGGTCGGCGGATCCCAAGTGACCTAGCTTGAGATCCCGCAAGTTGAGGGGCAGCCCCACCTGGCGGTAGAACTCCAGCAACTGGGTACGTGCTGCCAGCGCCAACTGGCTTCCCTGCAGGATCTCTTCTAGGCGGAGCTGGGCCAAAATGCCGAAAGCCACCTTCTCGCCGTGCAGGGTGGCCCGGTGCCCCGACAAGTGGGTTAGCCCATTGTGGACAGCGTGGGCGGCCACGGTGCGACACTTAGCCCCACCCATGCCGCCGACGATCCCCGCCAGGCAAATGCAAGCATCCACCACCTGTTTCCAAGCAGTTCCGCCCGGCTCCCGCAGGGCCGCCGCCGATTGCTGGAGAAGCAAATCCCGCAGGACGCGGGCCTGCTGCACAGCGCCAATCACCAGGGCATCTTCTGAACTGCCGCTGCTGACGGAAGACTCGTACCACTTAGCCAAGGCATCTCCGATCCCAGCCACTAGGGTGCGCGCTGGAGCTTGCAGAATCAGCTCATAGTCCAGGATCAGGGCAGCAGGGGCGCGATCCAGGCTCACATCCTGCTGAAAAGCGCCGCTGTCGGAGTAGATATTGGATAGGGCGCTCCAGGCGGCACAGGTGGCCGCAGAGGTGGGCACGGTAACCACCGGGATCCCCAATCTGTGGGCCACCAGCTTGGCCGTATCCAGTGCCTTGCCCCCGCCTACCCCCAAGATGCCGGTTGTGGATTCCGCCGTGGCCAGCGCCTGCAAACGCGCCAGCTCGGACTCGCTGCAATCTACCCCGTAGGTAGTCCAGTGGACTTGGAGGGCGGGATCCCGGGCGAAATTGCGCTCCAGGGGGGCCTCAACTACAGCCAAGGAGCGTTCCCCCCCGATCACCAGCACACGGGATCCCAGTACCGTAAGGGGCACAGCTTCCAGAATGCCGCTGCCGCGGTACAGCCGACCTGGGGCCGGAATGGCAAGATCCAATTGGCAAGGAGAGGCGCTCAGCATTGCAAGAAAGGGCGAGAAAAAGGACTCCGTCCCGCTATCGCGGTAGCTCAGTGTCCGTGAATACAGATAACGATTCTAGCCGCAAAAAGGGCTGCGCACCGCTGGCGCGAATGCAGATGGCTCACCTAAGGTCTGGCTATAGTTGTTGAAGCTGTTCATCCCCTCAACTCTGCAGCCTCTAAGGTCTCTGGCCCCCTGACACGTTCGCAGAAGTGTCGCGTAGCGACAACAGTTCTCAGCAAGGGATCCCACCATGAACCCCACAACTCAACATCAGCTCATGCTTAAAATTGTGGCCGGCTCTGCTTGGGCCGATGGGCATTTGGAACCCCAGGAATTGGCCTACTTGGGATCCCTGCTGCGCCGCTATGGTTTGGAGCACGATACCGAGCTGCGAGAACTGATCCAAGAGCCTATCCCAATGGAGCAAACCGAGCGCTGGATGGCCGATTATCTTGCCCAGGCCAGCGAAACCGAGCGCATGCAACTTTTGGGAGCAATCGGCAACCTGATGATCGCGGACGACACGGTCTCTCCAGAAGAGCACACCCTCTTGGATGACTACTACACCCTCATGGCCGGGATCCCGGCTCGTCCAGAATCTGCACCTAACCTGGTGAAGGGCGTTGGGCAATTTTTCCGGCGCGTGGCCAAGGCTGTGGGGGGCAGGTGACGCGAGAGCATGACTCTAGTCAATGATACGC
>NZ_JANSHS010000074.1:0-8535 GCF_047461695.1 Synechococcus sp. R6-7 | reverse complement strand
GAGCTTATTATTGACTAGAGTCATGCTCTGGCCGACTCGTTGGGCGTTTATCATGATGAGCCAGCTTCTTCTCAGCGCAGCACCACCTTGGGGGAGAGCAACAAAGTCAGGGATCCCTGGCGGTAGTCAATCCGGCCTTCGGCAAAGCGCACTTGGGCTAGGCCCGCTTTTTTGAGGGTGATCGCGTGGGCGTTGGCCGGGTTTAGACCAACAGCCGCTTGTACCCACAGGCTCAGATCCGGCTGGTGACCGACCAGAGCCAAAGACGCCAGAGGTTCCCGCTCTGCTTGCCAGCGCACCAGGTCAGCAAAACTGCCCCCCGGAGCCAGCGGTTCAAACACCTCCACAGCTTCGGCCAGGTTCTCGTCCAAAAAGATCTCAGCGGTCTGTCGAGCCCTCACCAAGGGACTGGTGAGCAGGAGATCCCACCTCCAGCCCATGTTCTTGAGCTGGCGGGCAACCTTGCGGCAACGCTTGCGACCTTCGTCTGTAAGGGCCCGAAAGGCATCCTCGACTTCTGGCCGGGGTTCCTCGGCTATGCCATGGCGAATAAAATCCACGGCCAATTCCTGTCGGGCAGTCTGCTTTTCTGCCGCCCCCTGATGGTGCTCCGCGCTGCTAACGCAAACGCCCTCCTGTTGTTCAAACCCAGAGACCATAGAACCCCGTCCTGTCAGCGCGAACGGCACTGTCAAATCTTGACTGCCAAATCTTGGAATAACTGTAACTCTCCCAGAATACTGTGGGAAAAAAGCCCACTCCCTCTACGGCAGCACTCCCGCGACAAAACCGGAAGTCATGAAGAAGACGAGGGGTTATGCAGTCGCTGGCTGACCAGAGTGCGCCCCTCCTGGGTGTAGAGCTGCCAGTAGTTCCAGTAGTTGCCAAACACGGACTTCACATAGCCCCGGGTTTCGGGGAAGGGGATCTGCTCCACAAACACGTCCGGATCCTCGAAGCCAAAGCGGTTTAGCCATCTGGCCACGTTGCCGGGGCCACCATTGTAGCTGGCCAGGGCCAGCAAGGTGTTGTCTTGATAGGTGCGGTGGGTGTAGTCGAAGTACCAGGATCCCAGGTAGAGATTGTCGGCGGGGTTGGTGAGGCTGTACTGGGCCAGGCCGATCTGCTGGGCAATCCAGCGGCCAGTAGCGGGCATCACCTGCATCAAGCCCAAAGCCCCCGAGGCCGAGACGATCTCTGGCTCAAAGCGGGATTCCTGCCGGATCAAAGCCGCCACCATCAAGGGATTGAGGTTAAATTGCCGTGACCAGTGGGCCAAGCCGGGTTGGGCGTAGGGATCCCCGCTCCAGGAATTGTCGGGGCCCGCATAGTAGTGCAGCGGATAGATGGCCTGCCAGAAATCTTGGCGCTGCCTCAACGTCTCCAGCAGGGGATCCGGCTCTTCGCTGAAGCGCAAAGCAGCCACCTGGTTAATGCCCCGCAGGTGATCTCCGGCGCTGTTGCGCAAAATGCCCGTGACAAAGCGCTCGGCAACGCTCATCTGGCGGGGATCCCGCTGCACGGGAGTTTCGCCCTGCCAGCGTTCCCAGGCCAGTTGGCTGGCTCCCATCAAATGCAGGGTTTGCGTAACTGCAGAGACCCCTGGCAACGGTTGGCGCACCGGCTGAAAATCCACCTCCACTCTTTTGCGCCCGCTGTAGAAATCCCCCACCGGCCAGCCCAGTTGCACTGCCGACCGCCAGCCGTAGTAGGTGTGGGGAAACTGACGCAGTACCTGCCGATAGGTCTGCCGAGCTGCAGCCACATCCCCCTGCTGTTCCCGCCATTTGCCCGCCCAGTAGAGCAGTTGTGCCCCCATTTCTGTATCCCGCTGAGCAGATCCAATCTGTTGAGCCAGGGCGATGGCTTGGCTGAGATTGCCTGCTTGTGCTTGGCTCCAGGCCACTGTCCAGGCGGCATTGGCTGCAGCTTCGCTGGCTGGAAAGCGATCCCAAAGGGCTTGCCGAGTAGCCTGGGCCGATTGGGGGCTGGCGTTGCGATCGTAAAGCTGGCTGAGGCTAAGCAACGCCTCTGGAGCTTCTTTATCTGAGCCGGATCCCACCTGTCGGAGGAGTTCAATTGCCGTCGGCAGGTCGCTCAGTTCCGCCAAACGGCGACGGGTGAGGGAAGCCTCTGGCCCATCGGGGAACTGTGCCAGCAGCGCTTGGTAAGCCGCTCTGGCCTGAGGAAACTCCCGCGAGATCTGGTGGCTGCGACCCCAGCGGTAGAGGTTCTGAGAGGTGGCGGGGGCACGTCCATAGGCCCGGGCAGCTTTGCCGTACTCCCGTTGCTCCCAGTAGGCATCGGCGAGGATCTGCCAGTCGGAAGCCGTGAGGGATCCCTCTTGAGCCTGCCGCCAGCGATCCAGCAACGGCGTTAGCCCAGGGGTTTGCGGGTGATGTTGGGCCAAATCCCGCAGCAGGTCATAGCGGTCGGGATCCAGCTCCAGCAAATGCTTGAGGGCACGTCCGGTCAGCGGATGGGTGGGAAATTGCTGCCGCAGCCGATCCACCTGGCCCATCCCCCAGAGGGCGTAGGCGGCCACAGGACTGTGGGGATATTCCTGCAAAATCTGGGGCCACCAGATCCCTTGGGCTGTTTCCTTGTCCTGCAACTGTTCATAGGCTTGGGCCCTGAGCTTCCAAATCTCTTCCCTCAGAACCGGCAGGCTCTCTTCCAGCCCCTGCAAATGCTTCAAGGCAGATTGCGCTTGGCCGGCTTGCAGCGCTGCATAGGCTTGCAGAAAGGCCACTGTGGAAGTTTGAGGCAGTTGCGTCGGATCCCTGTCTTCTCGTGCAGAGGCCACTTCTACGGTTTCTGCCCAGGATGAGGTGTAGAAGCCCCAGACGGCCCCACCCAGAGCTGCTCCCGCTGCCAGCACACCGGCAGCCCATCTTATCCAGCGTCGTTGGCTGCTTGTCAGGATCCCCATGCTTTACCTCCCCACCACCTCTGACCTACGATACTCAACCTGACTGCGTTGAGTCACCAGACAACTCGATACTTGCGAAACGGCTGGAAAGCTCACCTGGCAAGCGGTCACCGAGCATTGGGGCCAGACGATAAGCAGGGAGAGATGCAACGATTTCTTCAAACTTCAAACGGCGGTGAAACGGCTCATTTCCCCAATTGCGCTGTCGGGCTTTCGCTGCGGTACACCTTGGCCCCGACACTGCGCAGCTTTTCGTCAATGGCTTCATAGCCACGGTCGATGTAGTGCAATCCGTGGATCGTGGAGCAGCCTTCAGCCGCCAGACCGGCCAACACCAGGGCCGCACCCGCCCGCAGGTCGGTAGCCACCACCGGAGCGCCGGAAAGGGACGGCACCCCTCGGATCAGGGCCACTCGGTTCTTCAGGCGAATATCGGCTCCCATGCGATTCAGCTCGGGAATGTGGTGCATGCGGTTTTCAAACACTGTCTCCTCAATGGTGCAACTGCCCTCGCTCAAGGCGGCCAAGGCCATGATCGGCGCCTGCACATCGGTGGGGAAACCAGGATAGGGCAGCGTTTGAATATCAGTTGCCTGACACAGCCAGCCTGAGCTCAGTTGAGCTGGGGCAATGCGCAACCGGTTTGGGCCCTCTTCTTCCACCCGCAGCCCCATCGCTTGCAACTTGGCGATCACCGCCCGCAGATGATCGGGAATGACAGGGCCAACCGTGAGGTGAGAGCGGGTAATGGCCCCGGCAATGAGATAGGTGCTGGCCTCGATGCGGTCGGGAATGACCGTGTACTCTGTTCCATGCAAGCGGGGCACCCCTACCACCACAACCGTATTGGTGCCGACACCGCGAATGCGGGCCCCCATGGCTTGACAAAAACGGGCCAGATCCGCCACCTCCGGCTCTTGGGCGGCGTTCTCGATCACCGTTTCTCCATCCGCCAGCGTAGCGGCCATCATCAAGGTCTCGGTGGCACCGACGCTGGGATAGTCCAGGTAAATACGGGTTCCCAACAGTTTACGGGCATAGGCATGAACCACCCCATGCTCGATTTGGACCGTTGCCCCCAAGGCTTGTAGACCCCGCACATGCAGATCCACAGGACGAGACCCAATCGCACAGCCACCGGGCAGGGGAACTCTGGCCACCCCCAGCCGCGCCAACAGAGGCCCTATGATGAAAAAGCTGGCCCGCAACTGGCTGACCAATTCATAAGGGGCTTGAGAGGTTTTGAGGGAGCTGGCATCCAGGTCCAGGGTATTGCCAACATGGGAAACCTTAACTCCCAGCGTGGCCAGGATCTGCCCCATGCGTTCAATGTCCAGCAGACGCGGCACGTTGTGAATTCGACAGGCCTCAGGAGCCAAGATGGCCCCGGCCATCAGCGCCAAGGCAGAGTTTTTTGCCCCGCCAATAGGGATGTGGCCACTCAGGGTCTGCTTGCCAATGATTTTCAGCACTGGCCCCATCATCTCTGGCGCGGTTGCCATGCCGGTCTGGGGCGGCGTCAGGCCAGGCTCTAGGGGATCCGCCCCGCTGACGCGATTGTCAAAACCTTTCAATCTCCCTCCTCACCCACAAAAAATAGGCGAACCCTTCTCAGAGAATACTCTGGGGATCACAGCAGCGGCTAAACTCGCAAGCCAAATTGGGTGTGAGGAAGAAGTTCCCATGGCTGTGCTTCTATCCTGCAGCAGCGGACAGGGGAGCGGCTAGGCCAGTTCACCAGATGCAGGCTCTCAGCGAAGGCAACTGGGGGGCAGCCCAACAGCAGGGGGCGGTATGATGGATGCTCAGGGGAAGTGCTTGCAAGGAAAACAGGAAGGAGACAGCCGATGATCGCCACTCAAGTCTCTGCCCAAGAGTTGTTTCGGGCCGCCTATGAAAACCGCTACACCTGGGATCCCGCTTTCCCGGGCTACAGCGCCGAGGTCACCTATTGGGATGGGGAGCGCACATTCGTTGGGCAGGTGCGAGTGGGAGCAGACCTAAAGGCCACTGTTACCGGCGTAGAGGATGAGGAAGCTCGAAAAGCCATTCACAACCAACTTTGGGAGATTGCCATTCACCGGGTGCGCCGCAGCTTCGACGAGACCCATGGGAACAACACCTTCCGTTATGGCCAAACCCTGCCCGATGGCACAGTGGAGATCCTGGTGGGGGGCAAAGCAGAAGGGGATCGCTACCACGTGCGCGATAACCAGGTTACCATGGTGCACCGGCATATCCACGGAGTGGTGGTTACCATCCACACCTTCAGCAGCCACGATACCGGCGAAGGCTATCTTTCCCACCGCTACGATTCCGTCTATCACGATCCCCAAACGGGCGAGCAAAAAGGCGGGCGCAGCCAATTCGAGGATCTGTATACAAAAGTGGGCCAGTACTACATCCTCTCGGAGCGGCGTATCCAGACCGAGACGGAAACCGGCCCTGTGGAGAAGCGCTTCACCTTCAGCAACTTGACCTTGCTAGACGTTGGGGCGTGAGCGACCCGGCATTGCTCTCTGCGGGGTAGAGGGCCGGCTCTCCCATTCGTCACTGTTGGGCAGCTACCGGGAGGCTGAGTTCACGCCCTTCTTGGCGGCCAAGCCTTTCTCGATAACGGGAAAGCCGATCTGTAGGCTTTCAAGCTTTGTTGCAGAACGATCCTCCCGGTTAGAAAAAGCAAGAGAGCCTGAGCTATGCTTTGAATATTCTCCCGCCTGCGATTGGCATGGACAACACCACAGCAAAACCTGACCCGGATTCCGAAGCCCCCATTGGTGCCCCTGAACTGATCATTCGCCCCGCCCAACTGGGGGATCTGGAGGCTGTGGAAGAGATTTTGGCGCAAGCCTTTGATGAAGAGTACAGCAGCCGCTCGGTGGATATTCGTCGCCAAGTGCGGCGGTTGCGCCAGTGGTATGGGCCCCTGAAAACCCTGACCCTGTTTCCCAATCGCTTCCAGCACATGTTTACAGTGCATGTGGCGGAGCTGAAGGGCAAGATTCAGGGGGTGATTCAGGTTTCTCCCTTCAACCATTCCCGCAGCACCTGGCGGGTCGATCATATCGCAGTGGCGCCCTCTGCCCAGCGACAGGGGGTGGGATCCCGGCTGCTCAAGCACTGCATGGAGCACTTTCGGGAAGCTCGCACCTGGATCCTGGAGGTGAACATCCACAACAAGGGGGCAATGGCGCTCTACCGGCGCAACGGCTTCCAACCCTTGGCTCAGATCACCTACTGGTCGATTCCAGCCGATATTCTGGCAGCTCTCAGCCAGCACGAGCCCAAATTGCCCAACCTGGTGCCGGTGACCAACCGGGATGCCTATGCCATCTACCAACTGGATACGGGATCCATGCCGGCCACTGTGCGCCAGGTGTACGACCGTGAGGTGAACGATTTTCGCACTAGCCCACTGGATTGGCTTTTGGAGCAGGCCAAATGCGCCATTAGCCAGACGGAGCGGGTGGAAGTGTGTGTTTACGAGCCCGAACGCAAAACCGCCATCGGCTACTTCAACTTGAAGTTGGATCGCACCGGGCAGCAACCTCATGTGGCCAAGCTTACGGTTCACCCTGCCTACACTTGGCTTTACCCCGAACTCATGGCCAAGATGGCCCAGCTTACTCAGGCTCATCCGCCGCAATCTCTGGCCTTGGCCTCCACCGATTACCAGCCGGAACGGGAGGAGTTCTTGCTGAAGCTGGGAGCCCAGGATGTAGAGCGGACGTTGCTGATGTCGCGTTCGGTGTGGCACAAAATCCGCGAAAGCCGCCTCTTTACCTGGGATAGTGCTTATCTCAACGCGATGCTGCGGGGATTACAGGTGAAGCAGCCGGTGCCGGAGCGGTTTGAGGGGCCGCCGGAGGGCTGGGTAGAGCACCACTTTCATCCCATTAGCCCAACCGAGCCAGATCCCAGCTCTGGTCGCGTCAGCGGTGTGGAGTCTTCACCAGGGCTCTCCAGAGACTCCCAATCTGAGGCTTCTCCACCCCCTAGCTAAGGGAGAGAGAGCCCCAATCCCGGCTTGCTTGCACCTTGCGAAAAACGGATGAAAGACCCGAAGGGCAATTCTACTGCGGATCCCTCTTGGCGGGCGCTGATTCAGGCGGCACTGCACCGGAACCGTAGCGATCCCGGTGTGCGGTATTTGCAATTGGCCACGGTGGATCCCCAGGGGCATCCGCGCAACCGCACGGTCGTTTTCCGGGGGTTTTTGGGCGATACCGACCGCATTCAATTGGCGGTGGATAGTCGCAGCGAGAAGATCCGACAAATTGCCCACTGCCCCCAAGCCCAGATCTGCTGGTATTTCTGCAAAACCCGCGAGCAATTCCGCATCGCTGGCACCCTTGAGGCCATCGCCGCCGATCATCCGGATCCCCAGGCCCAGCGCCAGCGGCAGCAGTTGTGGCAACAGATATCGGAAAAAGGACGGCTCCTCTGGTTTTGGCCGGAACCTAAGGGGCTGCTTGCCCCGCCAGAGGCTTTTATCCAGGAGTTGCCGAAAGAGAAAGATCTGCTGCCTCCGCAGACCTTTGTGGCTTTACTGCTGGAGCCAACGGAGGTGGATCACTTGCAGCTTAAGGGGGATCAGATCTATCCCCAATTGCGGACAGTGTACGAACGTACCTCCCAAGGGTGGCAGCGTCGGGCCGTGAATCCCTGAAGGCGATCCAAACTGGTTTCAGCCTGGTCTGGGGCGGGGGATCCCTTATTCCTTGTTCCTCCAAAGCACAGGGAATAGAGGAATGGACGTGTTAACGTAGCTGAACGATCGTGTTCTGCACGGTGGGGGCGTTATCCTCTGATGGAACTCTGTACGCGTATGGCTGGTCTATCAGGGGTAGGGCAGCAGTTGATGCCTTTTGTCTAACTCGACACGTATCACTTTGGCTTGCAGTGGTCTCGATGTGCGTCTTGATCTGCTCATTCGCTCAGGCTGTTGCCTCTTTTTTCGCCGGCGGCCCATTGCTGAACAGAGCTTTGAGGGGCAAGGGATCCCTAGTGTTGTCTGCCGCTCTGGTTGGGGTAGGGGTTCTCGTGCAGGGATTGAGGGCACAGACTCTGGAGAAACCGACGCTGAAAGCCTTGGAGGATTCCGTTGAGGGGAATGTTGTCCCTGTTCTGCACTCAGAACCTGCCTTGCCCCCCCAGGCTGTCCCCACCTCCGCCCGTACGGGACCCTTTCGGGTCGGCAATCGCACGCCCCATCCGGTTCGGCTGGTGATCTTGATGCGCAGCGGCGAACGGATGATCAATCCGGAAACGGCCCACTGGGACTTTGCCCCTGGAGAGGGGGGGAGCGAGGGATTGCTGCTGAGCTTGGGAGAGGAACCGCTGCAAATCGGCCCCGGAGACATTGTGGTGGCTTTCGCCCTGGATGGAACCCGCCGCTATTGGGGGCCCAATGTGGTGGGAGAGTCTCTGGCCCCGTTTTGGGATGGGGAGAGCGGCTCCTGGTCGATGATCTTGCAGCCTTAGGGTGCTCCCCCTTTGGCCCAGAAGAGTGAGGAATGGAGAAGTTGCCCCAGAGGAGTTTGAGGTGACCGCTGCAAATGTCCAAGCTGCGCGCGGAGCATGACTCTAGTCAATAATAAGCT
>NZ_JANSHS010000073.1:0-10314 GCF_047461695.1 Synechococcus sp. R6-7 | reverse complement strand
TGTGGGTGTAGTCCTCCACCTTCTCCAGCAGGCCATGTTCGGCAAACCACTGCACCACCTTTTCTCGGGCCACAAAGCGATCTAGGCCGGTGAAAGGATCCCCGTTTTCGTTGAGGGTGCCGTCTTTATTGAGGATGTTGATGAAGGGCAATTGGTGCCGTTTGCCGATTTCAAAGTCGTTGGGGTCGTGGGCCGGGGTAATTTTCACACACCCGGAGCCAAAGGAGGGATCCACATACTCATCCGCAATGATGGGGATGAGGCGATTTTTAATGGGCAGGCGAATGAACTGGCCGATGAGATGGCGATAGCGCTCATCCTGGGGGTTTACCGCCACCGCCGTATCCCCCAGCATGGTCTCGGGGCGAGTGGTGGCCACCACCAGATACTGGCTGGGATCCTCGGCCAAGGGATAACGAAAATGCCACAAATGGCCCTTGACCTCTTTGTCGTCTAGCTCAATGTCTGACACCGCCGACTGGGTGGCCGGGCACCAGTTCACCAAATACTCGCCCCGGTAAATCAACCCCGCCTCGTATAGCCGCACAAACGCCTCGGTTACCGCCCGGCTCAGCCCCTCGTCGAGGGTAAAGCGATCCCGCGTCCAGTCCAGCGAGAGACCCAGCCGCCGCAATTGGCTCTTGATAGCTCCCTGCGACTGCTCCTTCCAAGCCCAAGCTCGCTCCAGAAAAGCCTCGCGGCCCAGATCGAAGCGGGTCTTGCCCTCTTGGCGCAGTTGGTTTTCCAGGATGGTGTGCACGGCGATGCTGGCATGGTCTGTGCCGGGCAGCCAGAGCACGTTGTAGCCGCGCATCCGCTTGTAGCGCGTCACCACATCCGGCAGGGTAAAGGCAAAAGCATGGCCCATGTGCAGGTTGCCCGTCACATTGGGCGGGGGCAGCACCATGCTAAAGGCCTCTCCCGGCGCCTTGGGATCCGCCACGTAAAAGCCCTTCTCCTCCCAAAAGCGCTGCCACTTCGGCTCGGTCTCGAAGGGGTTGTACTGGCTGGGCAGGTTGACAGAGGAAATTGCAGCAGTCATAGGGAGGATAGGCCAACGGCTGAGAAGGATGAATCACTTTGATGAATCACTTTATAGAGTAGCAGTTCAACCCTTTGCCCTTCGGGGTAGAGTGGCCCATCGGTCTTGACCCTAATCACACGGCTAGAGAGGGATTTCGAGCTAGGGTACTACCATCCTCAGCTTTGGGTACGGCGTTATGTCCAGATCATTGACGGCAACGGTACTGATGGCCCTGATGGCTCTATCCCCTGGGATCCCTGCCTTGGCGCAGCAGGACTGGAAGAGATCAGAGAGAGACATCCTACTTTGTCGTGGGGAGCCTTTTGAACCAGGCTCTCTGGCAGGTTATGAAGCTTGCTTCAGTGCTCGCCTTCATCCGGATGAACAATCCTGGCCGCCTCTACTACCCCTGATAGGCCTGTATTTTATCCCGCACTCTGACTACTTTTTTTGCTTTGTAGGTGCAGGAAAGCCCGGTAGCCTGGAGGCAATTCTCGTCGGTCGAAGTGGAGAGTTCGTGTTTGGCCTAGATCGCCCTCTGGCCCCTTCTGAACTAGGAGGGGAGAACCCTTGGATTATCCAGCGAAAAGCCCGCATTCTCGAGGTAGAGGTATACAAACATCACACTTTCAGTATCAGCCAACTGGTGGTTTACGACGAAACCGAGTTGAACTTGGAGGGGTTCGTGCCTGTGACTGCGCCTCCAGGATACCTCATTTCGCCGGACGAGTTTTTAGAGGCTCCCGAGTGCCAAGCCATTTTGAATTGAGGACTCCTCCACTCGTAACTGGTGTGCGTTCTTGGGTTTTGGCAGGCTTACGAGATGGCTCTAGAGCCCAGAGTAAGCGTTGAGCCATTCCATGAAGTAAAACACCAGTGGCGCGGTGAACACATAGCTGTCTCCCCGATCCAAGATGCCACCGTGGCCCGGGATCAGATCCCCGGAATCTTTCACCCCTGCATCCCGTTTCATCAGAGATTCTGTGAGATCTCCCAGCAGGCTGGTTAACCCAATCAAAAACCCCAGAATGCCCCCACTCAACCAGCTCCACGGCCAGCCCAGGTAATAGGCTCCAACCACCGCAAGGGTCATGCTGGCGGCAATCCCGGCTACCGCCCCTTCCACCGTCTTTTTCGGGCTGAGGATGGAGAGCTTGGTGCGCCCAAAGGCCCGACCACACAGGTAGGCCCCTACATCTGCGGCGATCACGCAGCCAATGGCCAACAGCGTAATCCATAGCCCTTCGCCAATGCCCTTGGATAAAGACAAAGCCCTGACCCGAATCCAAAAACTGGGCAGCAGAGCACAGTAAAACAGTCCCAAAATTGAGGTGGCAATATCGGCAATGGTGGCCACCTTGGGCTTAAAGAGCAAATAAAAACAGATGATGGATCCCGCCACAATAAAAGCAGGGCTCGTCCATTCCGGCTTGACCTGCTGCAAAATCACCAGCACCTGGCTGGAAAACATGGTGGTGCGCATGGCCGGCGCATTACCTTTGGCTTGCACCAAGCGAAAAAACTCCAGTTGGGCCAAAAAAATGATCAGCCCAATGGCTGCAGTAAAATACCAGCCCCCTAGCAGGGTGACCGCCAACGCAAACAACACCGCCGCAAAACCGCTAACCCAACGGGCTCCCATGGGCGCACCCCGTCACGTTGGCTGGCCAAATACCTCTTGCCCCCGGCTCCAGCAGATCGACGTCCAAGCCGAGAGCAGAAGAAACCCCCCCTCTGGTGTTCAAGATTCGCGTTTGCGGGACGGAGTCCTGATGCGGCTGCTGCAATGGAAACGCCTCTTGCCCTAGCCTTTCAGTTTAACTCCCTTGGCCTCGAAACAACCGCTTTCGGCCCTGCAGGATGGGATTTCCAGGTAAGGTGGCAGACAGACTGGAGCATGAGATAATGGGCAAACCGCAAAGCTCACAGCTGATCGCCTAAGATACCTCTAATTCGTTGCACTGCAGCATGGTTCAAGAACTCACTTCGCGCTCCACAACTGCTCGCATTTCTGCCGAAGAGGCTCGTCTTCTTTATGAAGACATGGTGCTGGGCCGTCTGTTTGAAGACAAGTGCGCCGAAATGTACTACAAGGGCAAGATGTTCGGCTTTGTGCATCTGTACAACGGCCAAGAGGCCGTCTCTACGGGGGTGATCAAGGCGCTCAAGCCCACCGACTACGTGTGCAGCACCTACCGCGATCATGTGCATGCCCTCAGCACCGGGATCCCGCCGCGGGCGGTCATGGCAGAGTTGTTCGGCAAGGCCACCGGCTGCAGCAAGGGTCGGGGTGGTTCCATGCACCTCTTCTCGGCGGAGCACAATTTCTTGGGGGGCTATGCCTTTGTGGCCGAAGGGATCCCAGTGGCGACGGGGGCTGCTTTTTCTGCCAAATACCGGGGCACTGACCAGGTAACCGCCTGCTTCTTTGGGGATGGAGCCTGCAACAACGGCCAGTTTTACGAGTGCCTCAACATGGCCGCCCTCTGGAAGTTGCCCATCGTCTATGTGGTGGAAAATAACTTCTGGGCTATTGGCATGGCCCATGAACGCGCCACTTCCGACACCGATATTTACCGCAAAGGCCCGGCTTTTGGCATGCCCGGCTACCAGGTGGATGGGATGGATGTGCTAGCAGTGCGAGAGGCCGCCCAACAGGCCATCGCCCGCGCCCGTGCCGGAGAAGGCCCCACCTTGCTGGAGTGCATCACCTATCGTTTCCGGGGCCATTCTCTGGCCGACCCTGACGAGCTGCGCAGTCCTGAGGAAAAAGAGTTCTGGCGGCAGCGGGATCCCATCAAGCAACTGGAACGCTATGCCCTGGAGCACAACCTAATGACCGAGGCAGACTTCCAAGCCATCCACGCGGAGGTCAGCGCCGTGATTGAGGACGCGGTTCTTTTTGCTCTGGAAAGCCCAGAGCCAACCCTGGACGAGCTGCACCGTTTTGTCTTTGCCGAAGACGAGTAGATCCTGGCCACTTCCCCGGTAGCGGGGGAGTCGCTTGCCGGGGGATCCCCACAAGGTTCTCTGGCCAGCTCGGGCGGCCTATCCACCCGACGGAGCGCTATCGCGCCGGATCCCTCGAGGCTCCTCGAGGATCGGCATCAGAGAAACTTTCTCGAGATCTGCGCGATGGCGCAGATTTTTTTGTAAATATCGCTTCCCATTTGTTTACACAGCTTCATATCATTGAGGTATCGAGCATGAGTATTTATTCCCGGTCATGAGCAATTCTCTTGAGTTTCCCTGGCTGTCGGTGCTGGTGCTCTTGCCTCTGCTGGCAGCCTTCGGGATCCCCTTGATCCCCCAGAGCCGTTGGGTGCGTTGGTATGCCCTCGCTGTGGGGGCTTTTGATTTGGGCCTGATGGCCTATGTCTTTGTGCGGCACTATGACCTGCAGGACTTTTCTCTGCAACTGGCGGAGCGCTACGCCTGGGTGCCCCAAATTGGGTTCCACTGGTCGCTGGCGGTGGACGGCCTCTCCTTCCCGCTGGTGTTGCTGTCGGGTTTGATCACGACCCTGTCGATTGTGGCGGCTTGGAATCTCTCCCACAAGCCGCGTTTGTTTTTCTTCCTGCTGCTGCTGATGTACGGCGCCCAGGTGGGCGTATTTCTGGCGCAGGACATGCTTCTATTCTTCCTGATGTGGGAGATTGAGCTGGTGCCGGTCTATCTGCTCATCTCCATTTGGGGTGGGCCGAAGCGCCAGTACGCCGCCACCAAGTTCATCCTCTACACCGCCGCCGCCTCCATTTTTATCTTGGTGGGATCCCTGGCAATGGCCTTCTATGGCGAGGGCTTCAGCCTGGAGATGGCAGAGCTGAGCGCTAAGTCTTACCCGGTGGCCTTGGAGCTGTTGGCCTATGCGGCTTTGCTGATTGCCTTTGGGGTGAAGCTGCCGATTTTTCCGCTGCACACCTGGCTGCCGGATGCCCACAGCGAAGCCTCTGCTCCCATTTCCATGATCTTGGCGGGAGTTCTGCTCAAGATGGGTGGCTATGGCCTGATCCGCATGAATGTGGGCATGTTGTCGGAAGCCCACGTGTACTTCGCCCCGGTGCTGGCGGTGTTGGGTGTGGTGAACATCATTTACGGGGCGTTGGCGGCCTTTGGTCAGAACCATCTCAAGCGGCGCTTGGCCTATTCGTCCATTGCCCACATGGGCTTTGTGTTGATCGGGATCTCCGCCTTCACGGAGCTGGGCATCAATGGGGCAGTGCTGCAGATGATCTCCCACGGTCTGATTGCCGCGGTTCTGTTCTTCCTGACGGGGATCACCTACGAGCGCACCCACACCCTTGCCCTCGACAAGTTGGGAGGGTTGGCCAAGCAGATGCCGAAGGCTTTTGCCCTGTTTACGGCGGGATCCCTGGCCTCTCTGGCGCTGCCGGGGATGAGCGGATTTGTGGGTGAGCTGACGGTGTTCTTGGGCTTGACCACCAGCGATGCCTATGCGCCGACCTTCAAAGCGGGAATTGCCCTGCTGGCGGCAGTGGGTATCATTTTGACGCCCATTTACTTGCTCTCCATGCTGCGTCAGGTGTTCTACGGGGCTCAGGATCCCGGCCTAGTTTTGGAAGATTACCTGGGGGATATGCGCCCGCGGGAAATGGCGGTGGCCCTCTGTCTGCTGTTGCCGATCCTCGGCATTGGCTTCTACCCACGCCTGGCTACCCAAACCTACGATGTCACAACGGTGGCGGTAGCTGCCCAGTTGCGCAGTGTGTTGGCAACTGAAATCGTGCAGCGGCCTTTCTTCCCCTCGCCAGTGCAACCGGCCCAGGTGGCGGCTTTGCCTCTGGAGGATTAAAGGGGGGTCGAGACTCGGTTCTTCTTTATCTCTATTCCTTACTCTGTCCAGAAGAGCTGGTGTTCGAGGTGCAACCCGACTCAACTTTCAGCTCTTCTTTTGTTTTTTTTAAGTTTTAAGATTGGATTTAGGATCCGGGATGTTCCTGGGCTGGGATTTTCGTGCAGCCGATTGTTCTTGTGCCGTCCATCCTATCGGTGATCGGTGTGGATAGAGTTTTGTTCCATCAGGTTGAGTTGCACCACCAACCACCAGAGGGTTACATCGGAGTAGGTCGCCCGACGCTTGAGCCGAGAAATGGAGTGTACTGGGTTTTGGCTGTCGATCATCCACTCAGAAGCGATGATTTGGCCGCGTTGCTGAGCATTCATTGTTTCTCCCTCCGCTCGCCAACTGCTCAATACTTAGAATGGCTAATATTTAGGATGGCGAATTTGCGCGGGAGCGTGTGAAAAAATATATTACGCAGGGATCCCCAAAATCGGCTAACTTTCTTAGCAATGAGGATCTCATAGGCCGTTGAGTTGCCGATTTGCCGTCCGGGGATCGGACAAAACGTTGCAAAAGGGGCAAAATGTTGGGCGAGGGGATTGCCCCTATCTTCACAAGTCTTAAAACCTGGAAAAATTCCATTTTCTCCTGACTCCTCTGTCTCCCTCCGTCGGCCTTTGCAGCAGCAACCCTTGAGAAGTCTGAGATCCCGATGAGAGCCCCCCAGCCTGCCTCTGCTTTTGGAGAAGTGGTGGAGGCCGACACCACAACCTTTGTGGCCCAGTGCTTCGAGCCGGAACGCCTGACCTTCCCGCCCATGCCTGCTCTCGGCAGTTGGACGCGCTCCCAAGACGAAGAGACCGGCAACCTGATCTATGGCGTGGTTTGCTATGCCGCCATCGCCCCCATCGACACCGTCCATCGCGCCAGGGCTTTGGGCCTCTCCCCTCAGGAGCTGCGGGAGCAACAGCCCCAGATTTTTGCCATGTTGCGCACCGATTTTCGCGCGGCCATTGTCGGCTTTGTCAGCGGGGGACGGGTCTATCAGTACTTGCCGCCACGCCCTCCCCAGATTCACCAGCCGGTTTATCTCTGCTCCGATACGGAAGTGAGGGAGTTCTGCCGCTCTTTCGAGTTTTTGCGCACCCTGCTACGGGTCAACGGGATCCCAACCGATGAGCTGGTGGCTGCCGTGATCCGCCAAACTTACCGAATCCTGAACCGGGATCGCAACTGGCTTCTACAGGCAGGTCGGCAGTTGAGCTGTCTGTTGCGGGGTGATTATGAGCATCTCAGCGCAATTTTACGAAAGATTGAAGCCTAAGCGAAGAAATATTGAGAATGGCCTTGGATCCTTCTTGAGTCAGGTCGGGGGGTGATAATCTGAGGCCGTTTCCTAATGAAGTTTATTCCTTTTGTATCCTCTTTCTGCTGTAAAAATGTTTAACAAATTCAATCCTTCTGACAAACCCTCCAAAGGCAATTGGGCAGGTCGTACCTTTTCTGCAGCTGCGGGCGCTTCGGTGGCAGCCGGCGTTTGCATTGCCCACGGTCAGCCGGCTTATGTGTCGCTGTTGGTGGCCTGTTGCGCGACGGTGTTTACCCTCGTTTTGGATGAAATGGGCTGGATCTAGGCTCGGTTGCAACGTCAGCTCTGGATTTTGCCGCATAAGAAGCCGGTCTAAAGCAGAGGCCAACCAATAGGGATCCCTGGCCCTCTGGGTTTGCTGCTTGCGTGAAAGGATCCCTTTGCTGGGTTGGCAACATGCAGCCTTACTTTACCCTGCTTCGCGGGCTGCCCGCACCAACAATCCTGCTGTGATCAGCCCTGCCAGAATGGAGCTACCCCCATGGCTGAACAAAGGCAGGGGCACACCTGTGGTGGGCAGAACCCCGGTGACCACGCCGATGTTCATCAGCGACTGCCCCACCAGAAACATCAGGCAGCCGCAGGCTACTAAGCGAATGGTCAGCTCTCGACAGCGCCCCATCACCCGCCAGCCCAGCAGAGTGTAGAAGGTCAGCAACCCCAGAAAGAACAGGGATCCGGCCAAGCCAAACTCTTCTGCATACACCGAGAAGATGAAGTCGGTGTATTGGATGGGCAGGTAGAACAGCTTTTGCTGGGAAAGGCCATATCCCTTGCCCCACAGGCCGCCGGAGCCAATGGCCAACAGGCTTTGCACCAACTGATAGCCATCCCCTTGGGCGTTACCCCAGGGATCCAAAAAGGCCAGGATGCGCCGCCGTTGGTAATCTTTGCTGAGAATGCTCACCACAGCCGCCAGAATCCCCAGCCCCGCTGTGGCCAAAAGGGTGAAAGCTGGGATCCCGGCAGTCCAAGCCATGACCCAGAGGGTGAGGCCGCAGATGGCCGTGGTGCCCAGGTTGGGCTGGGCGAGGATCCCCAAGAGCGCAAAGGCGAAGATAACCACCCAGAGGATGCGGAACCAGGGAGGATGGTGAAACCAGCGGCCAAAGATCCAGGATCCCTGCAAGACCAACAGGGGCTTGAGCAATTCTGAAGGCTGGATAACAGGGATCACCTTCAAATCCAGCCAGCGGCTGGCTTCCAGGCGGGAAACCCCCAACCCCGGCACCTGGGTGGCCCACACCAGGCCAACTCCCAGCAAGCAGAGGATCCCGGCCCAGGGGAACCAGCGCCGCAGCGGGATCTGCACCAGAGCCCAGAAACAGCCCAGACCCAGCCCGGCCCAGAGCAATTGGCGCTTGAAAAAGTAGAGGCCATCGCCGGTGATCCGCTGAGCCACCGGGTAGGAAGCAGAAAACAGCATCAGCAGCCCCAGCACCAGCCAGATCAAGGTGAGCCAGCGCAGCCAGCGAGCCTCAGCATTCCAGGGATCCCTGGAGGGCTTGGCAGCAGGCTCGGAAATGGTTGCCACGGTGTTCAAAGCTGGAGTACTGGTCAAAACTGGCACAGGCGGGGGACAGCAAAATGGTGATGGGTTGAGCGGGCTTCCCCAAGCTCTGAGCTTGACGCGAAAGGGAACAAGCCGCTGCAAAGGCTCTTTCCACCGCTACATCTAGGGTTGGCACCAGCTCAACGTCAGTATAGTGGATCCCCTGGAGGGCCTCTGCCAGCACTGGGGCAGACTCCCCCATCAGCAACACGCGGGCCACCTTGGCCCGAATCAACCGCAACCAGGCGCCGGGATCCCCCTGCTTAGCCCTTCCTCCGGCAATCAGAATAATGGGTGGGGAAAGGGCGTTGAGCGCCACCCAGCCGGCCTCGTAGTTGGTGGCCTTGCTGTCGTTGACAAAGCGGATAGGGGTGGATCCCACCTGGATTTGCGCCACCCGCTCCAGCCGATGGGGCATGCCGGCAAAAGATCGGATGGCTTTTTGAATGGCAGCGTTGGGGAGCCCAGCTAGACGTGCTGCTGCTGCCGCCAAGAGCAGGTTTTGCAGGTTGTGTTGGCCAGGGCAGCGTTCTGCAAAGTCCTCCAGCTCCGCCACCATCTCCCCCTGGATGTAGAGGCGGTTTTCCCGCAGGTCAAGGGTTGCGGTGGGATCCCGGTCACAACAGCCTTGGGTAGCAACAAGGGAAGTCCAATAGGTATTTTCCCAGTCCTGCCGGCGGCAGCACAGGTAGGGATCCTCGCCGTTGAGCACCCGCCACTGGGCCCGATCCAAAAGGCGAGCCTTAAAGCTGGCATAGCGCTCCAGCGTCCCATGCCGTTCTAGGTGATCGGGAGTGAAGGTGGTCCACACCCCAATGCGCGGCGGCCCTCCAGGAGTGCTGCTCATGAGGCGGCTACTGGCCTCCAACTGGTAGCTGCTCAGCTCCGCCACGATCCAATCCGGCTCTAGCGTTCCCTGGAGCGTTTCCAAAGCCACCTGCGACAGGGGCAGGCCGATGTTGCCGCAGGGGATCCCTTGCAACCCCGCCGCCTTGAACATTTCCGCCACCAGAGCTGTGGTGGTGCTTTTGCCGTTGGTGCCGGTGATCCCCACCCAGGGTAGGTGGTCAAGATAGATCCAGGCCAGCTCCGCCTCCCCCACCACCGGGATCCCCTGTTGACGCACCTCCTGCAGCAGCGGGTGATCCCAAGCAATGCCTGGACTGACCACCACCTGCTTCACCCCTTCGGCCAGTTGAAAAGGCTGCCCCAGCCGAACCGGGATCCCTTCTTGATTGAGCTCAGCCTGCCGCTGTCTGAGAAGAGGGGAATCTTGCTCATCCCAAACCAGCACTTCATAGCCCTGGGCCCGCAACAGCCGCGCTGCCGCCAGCCCCGCAATGCCTAACCCCAAAACTTGATGTTGCACGTTGGTTTCTACTTCTTTCTTTATTTGGGGATCCCTGCTTGGATCTTACCGGTCACGTCCTTGACCCGCATGTTTTTGTTCGACATTCCCCTTGCTTACGGGGGTGGCCAGTTGGTGGCGTGGGTGGAGTTTTCTTGGCCGCCTGGATGGCTAACTTGGGAATAGGTTGGAGCATGACTCTAGTCAATAATAAGCT
>NZ_JANSHS010000072.1:0-1050 GCF_047461695.1 Synechococcus sp. R6-7 | reverse complement strand
CCTTTCGCGTCAGCGGGACGGAGTCCTTGCACTTGACCTTGCCCTCATCTGCGCCCTTGCCAACCGTGGCCGCCTGGGCCCACCAGCTGTTGAGCCAGCAATGGCAGCGGCTGCAGAAACACGTAAAGCGAGTTCTGACCCAGCATCCAGAAGCGGCAGAGTCTCTGCACCAAATCCGGGTGACCCTGCGCCGTATTGGCACCTGGGTGCAGGTATTTCAGGGATCCGTCCGGCTGCCCAAGCCTCTCAAGCCCAAACGCCTGCAAAAGCTGGCCAGTGCTTTGGGCAAGCAGCGGGATCTGGACGTGCTGCTGGAAATCCTGCAGGAACCTTGCTGGGAAGGGATCCCGGCAGCCCAGCAGGCAGAACTGGAGAAGCTAAAACAAGATCTGCAGCAACGTCGAACCCAAGCCGAGAAACGCTCCCGCCGCATTCTGGAAGATGCTGACTTCCTGGCGTTTCAAGCTGCCTGCGAGCAGTGGCTGGCTCACCCCCGCTATAAGCCCCAGGCGGAGCTGCCTTTGCCGGAAAGCTTGCCCCACTTGCTGACTCCCCTGCTGGCCCAGTGGCTGCTGCAGCCAGGCTGGCGGATCCCTGCTTTCCCCGCAACGGAAGCCCAGGCTGAGCAACTGCACGAGCTGCGCAAGGCCACCAAACGGCTGCGCTATCAGGTGGAGTTTTTTGCGCCCTTTTACGGGGAAACCATGCAAGATTGGATAGCAACCCTGAAGTGCTTGCAGGATCAACTGGGCCGCTTTAACGATTTGCAGGTTTTGCAAGGCGAGCTGCCTGCAGACTCAGACCTACAAACCCTTCTCCAGGAACAACAAAAACTAGCCCTCCAGGAGTGGCCTGAGCACCAACAGCGCTGCCTGGCCTCTGCCGAGCAGCACCGGCTTTACTCTAATCTTTTCTCTGTTTCCAATTTCTTTCCAACTGGGGATCCCTAGGTTTCCAATTCTATAGATCCCCCCGAAGGAAAAACCCCGCCTTATTGGCGGGGGATTTTTTGTAGCTATAGGGTTTCCAATTTCTAGGGATCCCCCCGAA
>NZ_JANSHS010000071.1:0-5329 GCF_047461695.1 Synechococcus sp. R6-7 | reverse complement strand
TTATCTTGACCACAGGGATCCCCCCCTTATTGCCTGGATCCTGGGCCGTGATTAAGCGCTCCAGATCCGTCGAAACCCCATGTTGTTCAAGGTCGGCTCCGCATCGGGATCCAGCACCGTAAAACCGGGATCCCATATTGTCCGGCCAAGCTTGTGACCTGATTCTTAAGGCTGCCGATCAACGGAGCCAATGGCAAGGGATTGACAGCGGAGCCAAAGTACCTCAAAGTTTCCGGCATAGTGGGCTTTGTCCGGCTCAAGCCCTCCCCTGATTACTCAGTATCGGAGCGGCGGGATTTGAACCCACGACCCCCACTACCCCAAAGTGGTGCGCTACCAAGCTGCGCTACGCCCCGACGCACTTACGGGTAGAAGCCCATGAAGTGCCTAGCTAGTCTAGCATCGGATCGCGGCCAGAGTTAACCCCAAGCTGCGGGATCCCGTGGAAAACATGCTAGCTTAGTTAAGCCGTTAAGAAATCGCACGCCTGAACCACCGGGTGTCCTTACAGCCCTCTCGCGGTTTGCTGCAACAGCTCCTGAGTTCCTTGCCAATGGGGGTAGAGCGCTCTGTGCAGGTAACCGGCGGGAAGGCCGTAACTGGGATCCGTTCGGGCGGAGGCTAACCCGTAGGAGAGGAAAAACTCATGAGCGTAGTCAGTTTGCCTCAACTGTTGGAGGCAGGGGTTCACTTCGGCCACAAGGCCAGCCGCTGGAACCCGAAAATGCGGCCCTACATCTTTACCGAGCGGAACGGCATCCACATTATCGATTTGGTGCAGACGGCCCGCTATCTGAACGAAGCCTACGAGTATGTGCGGGATGCTGCTGACAGGGGTTGGCGCTTCCTGTTTGTGGGCACCAAACGGCAAGCTGCCGGGATCATCGCTCAAGAGGCTCGTCGCTGTGGCAGCTACTATGTCAACCAGCGCTGGTTGGGGGGCATGCTCACCAACTGGGCCACCATCAAAACCCGCATCGACCGCCTCAAAGAAATTGAGGAGATGGAGAGCAGTGGTCTTCTGGATCGCCTGCCCAAACAAGAGGCCAGCCGTCTGCGGCGAGAGTTGGCCAGGTTGGAAAAGTACTTAGGCGGCATTAAAACGATGCGCAAGCTCCCCGATGCGGTGATCATCGTCGATCAGCGGCGGGAGGCCAACGCCGTTCAGGAATGTATCAAGCTGAACATCCCGATCATCTCACTGCTGGACACCAACTGCGACCCCGATCTCAGCGATATCTTCATTCCCTCTAACGACGATGCCATTCGAGCGATTAAGCTGATTGTAGGCAAGTTGGCGGATGCCATCTACGAAGGGCGGCATGGGCAGCTCGACACCGTTGAGGAGGATGAGTACGACTACGAAGGGGCGATGGATCTGGACGACGACATTCTGGAAGACATGGAGGACGAAGAAGAAGGAGAAGCCGAGGAAGGCTAGACCGAGGGCAGGGATCCCGTGCAATCCGGGCACTTCCCTGCCTGTTCCCTATCCAGAGGCGTGTATTCTTGAAATCTAGGTTTACAATTCTACCGAAGCCCGCTCATTCTCACTCATATCCCGCCACATTCTTCCCGTTCTTTCATTCGAGGAGCCCTCATGAGCATTGATGCCAAACTGGTCAAAGAGCTGCGCGAAAAGACGGGCGCAGGCATGATGGACTGCAAAAAAGCCCTGGAAGATTCCGGTGGCGATATGGAGAAAGCCATCACCTGGCTGCGACAGAAAGGGTTGGCAGGGGCAGCCAAAAAGGCCAGTCGCGTCGCGGCAGAGGGGGCAGTTGACAGCTACATCCACTTCGGCAATCGAATTGGGGTGTTGGTGGAAGTGAACTGCGAGACGGACTTCGTGGCCCGCAACGAAGATTTCAAGAAATTGGTGCAAGACATCGCCAAGCAGATTGCCGCCTGCCAAAACGTAGAATACGTCAGCGTTGACCAGATCCCTGCTGAAGTGGTGGAGCGGGAAAAAGCCATTGAAATGGGCAAAGAAGATCTGGCCAATAAGCCGGAGAACATACGCGAGAAGATCGTGCAAGGTCGCATCGAAAAGCGCCTGAAAGAGTTATCCCTGTTGGATCAACCCTTTATTAAAGATTCCTCGATCACGGTGGAGGAATTGGTCAAGCAGCACATTGCCAAACTGGGGGAAAACATTCGGGTGCGGCGGTTTGTGCGCTTTGTCCTGGGAGAGGGGATCGAGAAAGAAGAAGTGGATTTTGCTGCTGAGGTTGCCGCTCAAGCCGGTCTCAAGCCGGCAGAGGCCCCCAAAGTGGAAGAGACTCCACCCGCTCCTCCTGAAGAACCTGCCCCAGAACCGGCCCCTGCTGCCGAGAGCAAGCCGGCCAAAAAAGGCTCCGCCAAGAAAAAGAAATAGCCGGTCAAGGCTGAGCTGTAGGGCCATGTCGGCGGTGCAGAGGCGTTGAAACTGCGTTATGGAGAGTGTGGGCACCTCTATGTCGGCAGTTCTATAACCACTACGCTTGGGTATCCCTTGGGGGAAAGGCTAGGTTATGCATGCAAATGTTTTGATCCTCCCGCCTTGGCAGGGTTAACTCCAGCACGCTAGGGTAGCAGACGGCCTTTTTGGATCCCGGGCATGAGTTTTATCTTGCGCAATGCGTTAATTCCCACCGCCACCGGCTACGAAACCGCAGATGTGCGAATCGAGGGGGAACGGATTGCTGCCATAGGCAGAGGGTTACCCGCAACGGGCGCAGACAGCCTGGAACTGGATGCCAGTAACCAACTCTTGCTGCCGGGCTTTGTCAATGCCCACACCCATTCTTCCGAAATGTGGCAACGAGGGATCATACCGCCCTATCCGCTGGAGCTGTGGCTGGCACAACTGCACGAGTATGCGCCGCCGGATCCGGAAAAAATCTATCTCAGCGCGCTGGGGACGGCGGTGGAAACCCTGCTGACGGGGGGCACCTCGGTGGTGGATCATCTGGTGTTGATCCCAGGCCAAGAGTTGGCCACCATTGAGGCGGCGGTACGGGCCTACCGAGAAGTCGGGATCCGCGCCTTCGTGGGCCCCTTGATCCAGGATCAGGCTCTCTCTCGGGGGTTGCCCAGCAGCTCCTCTTGGGATCGGGAGCCGGAAACCTATCCCCTCTCCACAGCAGAGGTGCTGGCCATTGTGGAAGAGGCGGTGCAGCGCTTTCACCGGCCAGAAGAGGGCATTACCCTCATGGTGGCTCCCACAGGGATCCAACTGTGCTCAGACGAGCTGTTCAAGGGCTGTGCGGAGTTGAGCCAGAAGTATGACCTACCCCGCCACGCCCACCTGTTGGAAACCCGCGCCCAGCAGATGTTGGCCCAGGAAAAGTACGGCTGTAGTGCTGTGGAGCATCTGGAGCGCTTGGGCTACCTAGACCGGAAAACTTCCTTGGCCCACTGCGTCTGGCTCAGCGATGCCGATATTGAAATCCTGGCCCGTACCGGCTCTACGGTTGTTCACAACCCCCTGAGCAACCTGCGCCTAGGCAGCGGCATTGCCCCCATCTTGAAATACCGCCGGGCAGGGGTGAACGTGGCCTTTGGCTGCGATGGGGCTGCCAGCAACGATTCCCAGGATCTCCTGGAGGCCATCAAAATCGGCACCATCCTGCACAACATCACCGATCCCGACTACCGCCACTGGATTTCTCCCCGCGAGAGCATCGAGATGGCAGCCCGAGGTGGGGCAATCGGCTTGGGCCTGGGGGATCAGATGGGATCCCTGGAAGTGGGCAAGCAAGCGGATCTGGTGCTGTACGATCTCACCCAACTGTCGCTGTTGCCCCGTACCGATCCCATTGGGCTGCTGGTGTTGGGTCGGCCCACCCAGGCAGTGCATAGCGTTTGGGTGCGAGGAAAACAGGTAGTGTCCGGCGGAGCCGTGACGACGGTGGATGTGGCCAAGCTGCGGCAGGATCTGTTTGCCCACAGCACCTGGGATCCCTTCCGCCGATCCCAGCAGGCAGAGCATCTGGAAGCTCGTTATCGTCGGGTGATGGGCTTGCCAAAGTAGCGTTGGATGTCCCTGTGTGGCCAGAAGAAGCAGACCGGGCCAGCATCACAGAGCAGGTGAAACGACAGGCCCTGGCCCTGGGTTTTGACAAAGTCGGCATTGCCAGCATAGAGGATCCCCCCGACTTGCGGGGTCTGCAAGCTTGGCTGGCTGCAGGCATGGCCGCCGACATGGCCTGGATGGCGGATCCTAGGCGAATGGATCCAAAGCAGGTGCTGCCGGGGGTGCAGTCGTTGGTCTGTGTGGCTTTGAGTTACTACACCCCCATCCGCCACAGCCAGGATCCCGGCAAGGGCAAGATCTCCCGCTACGCCTGGGGGCGAGATTATCACCGCGTGTTGGGACGGCGGCTCAAACAACTCCACCTCTGGATGCAAGCCCAGTTCCCAAATCATACGGGTCGATTCTACGTGGATACCGGCCCGGTTGCGGAAAAGCCCTGGGCCATGCAGGCGGGCTTGGGTTGGATCGGCAAAAACAGCCTGTTGCTCACCCGCGAGTACGGCTCCTGGGTGTTTCTGGGAGTGATCCTGACCACCCTGCCGTTGCTCCCTGACCAGCCCCACACCGCTCACTGCGGCACCTGTACCCGCTGCCTAGAGGCTTGCCCCACGCAGGCCATCGTCAGCCCAGGGGTGGTCGATTCCCGCCGCTGCATCGCCTATCACACCCTAGAAAGCCACGCCGAGCGGATCCCTGCCAAGATTGCCCAGAACCTGCACAACTGGGTGGCCGGCTGTGACATCTGCCAGGAGGTCTGCCCTTGGAACCAACGCTTTGCCCAACCCAGCCGGATCCCGGATTTTCAGCCCTACTCTTGGAATGTTGCCCCTGATCTCCAGGAGCTGGCCCGGATCGATGATCGGGAATTCGACCACAAGTTTCCGGCCTCTGCCCTGCGCCGGCTCAAGGCCCACCGCCTGCGCCGCAACGCCCAAGCAGCCCTGGAAGGCAATTCCAGCTCTGCAGCTGGCAGCAACGATTTGGAAGCCCCCTCTACTTAACTTGGATACGCTTTCCTAGCAGGATCTTGCGGCCTCGAGGCCGGCGCCAGAAAATGGTGGGGCTATTGTCTCTGGGCCAGGGACGCAAGCTAACATACATGCCCTACCCTCTTTCTGAGGCCACAGTGCTGGGCCGCCATGGTCTTGCTCTCGTGGGAGCGGTTTTGCGCAAAGGACGTGTGGACTTGGTGCAGGAGTTTACCCACCGCTTTGTTTGAGCTGGATCGACTCAAACACAGTAGCCCCACCTAAAACACGGTCATTTCAAGCTAGATTAGGACACTGATACATTCACGCTGAACTCTCCTGA
>NZ_JANSHS010000070.1:0-4162 GCF_047461695.1 Synechococcus sp. R6-7 | reverse complement strand
AGCTTATTATTGACTAGAGTCATGCTCCCATCAACCCAGGGCTTTGTGAGCAATTGTACAAAGCCTAGATATCCTGGCAGCCTCCTTCTGTTTAGTCTGATACAGATGCTCCGGAGAGTGGATGCCCCAGTCAACTCCCCAGGCTCCTACGTCAGCTTGCCAGTTGAGTGTCGGGCCCGGTATTTGGCCCCCGGAGTACCGGAGAGTGCTGGGTTCTCTATGAATGCAAAATGAATGCAAAGGCCGAGAATTACGGCCCATCAAGAAATTAAGGGGCACAGCAGCAACACTTCTCTGGGAGAGGGGCTGGGGCTGATGGTCTGTTGAGAACGGGCTTGGAGTGGATGCACCTGAACTGGATGGATCCAATCCTAACTTGGGACTCTCGAATCGATTACTTGTTGAGAAAGTCCCCCAGATTGAGGATGGTGTTTTGCTCGCTGACGATGGCTTGGATGTCGTCGGGCAAGTTGCGGACATACTCAAGCTGGATGACGTTCGGGTTGCTGCGCAGCGCTTCCCCTTTGAGGGCGATGGCTTGGGCCTCACCGCTGGCTTTGACAATCATTCGTTGTTTGATGAGTTGAGCCTGCTCTACGCGAAACACTTCTCTTTGCTTCTCTTGCTCGGCAATTTGTTTGGCTTCGATGGCCGACTGAAACTCTTTGGAAAATTCCACATTGCGCAAGAGCAAGCTCTGCAGCACCAGCCCTTCTGGCTGCATTAGGCGAGAGAGCTCAGCGGCAATTTGTTCTTGGATTTCAGCTCGTTGCTCAGAATAAACGCCAATGGCCGAATAGCGGGCGATAACATTGCGCACCACGGCTTGGGAGGCGGGGCGAATAATTTTGTTCAGGTAATCGGGGCCTACATTGCGATGGATTTCGGGAACCCGATCCGGATCCAGGCGATAGCGCACCGAAACATCCAGATCCACCCGTTGCCCATCGGCAGTGAGAGCGGTGAGGGTATCGTCGGCTTTGACGCTGCGCTCTTCACTTCGGCTGGTCATGTTGTAGGTTTGGGTGCGCACATCGTAAAGGGTGGGGAACTGCAGCACCGGAATCAGCAGATGGATCCCCTCGCGGCGGGGAGTCATTTCCACTCCCGTGAGGCGGTTGAAGATGACGGCTTCGTAGCCGGGTTGGACAACCAGCAGACAACGGGGCAGGAGGGTCAGCAGCGCCAAAAGCAGGCCCAGCAGAGGCAGAAAGCGCGAAGTCTTGCGGTCAAGACTAAATGGTCTAGGGCGTCGCATGCGCATGGGCAAGGGCTCCGGGATCCAAGAGCTTTTTTATCTTAAGAGGTGTGCTGGCTAGCTCAGCACCCAGCGCTGCAGGGCAATGCCCAGCAGCAGGCCAAGGCCGCCGAAGCGTACCACCTGCCAAAAGGTAGCGGGGACAGGATTAAACACCTCTAGCACATAAGCCTGCAGGCGTTGCTCCAGTTGACTGGCTTCAGCTTGGATTTCGGCCCATTGTTCAGGGGAAAGCTGGGCTATGCGCTCCAATTCTCTGAGGTCGGCAAGACGAGCCTGGAGACTCTGGAGTTTTTCCTGCAGAGCCTCGAGAGGATCAAAGGGATCGGGATTGGCCGTCACGGCTGGGCTTTTGTGGGGGGGTAGGCTTGGGGAGAACGGGATCCGGCAAATCCGGTTTGGATCTCGTTGAAAGGTTTGGCTTTGATCAGCCCTGGGGGAACGGGATCCAACTTGAAGAGGGCGCGAATAGCGTTTTCCACCTCGGTGATGGGGCGGTTGCCGACGGATTGATAGACGATATTTCCCTCTGGGTCGAAGAGGAGGGTTTGAGGCACTTGTCCGGTGTAGTATTGGCCGCGCTCGTCGCCGGGCAGGAGGGAATCGACGGAATAGGGGATGAAATAGACCCCCAGCCCGTAGCGAACCTGCAGGTTGGCAATGGTGGCGGCGTATTTTTTGCAATCGCTACTGTCATCGATGTAATACACGAGGAGGGCCGGGATCCCTTGCTCTTTCGCCTGCTTCAAGGAAACGCGGGGGGGGATCATGCCGCCATTAGCCCCGTAGAGGGCAAAGATGTTGCCATCGTAACGGTCGTCGTTGAGCAGGGCGCTGGCGGGAGGGGAAAACCAACCTGTCAAAGCGATGAGCAGAGCCACCAGGAAGATACGAAGCAACGGCATGATCTCATCCTCTTCTGAGAAGGGATCCTCGGCGATCCATCTTTAGAAGTAGGGAACACCCTCATTGTGCCATCTGGCGCTGACGCTGCCCCGTTGCCGTTCAACACTGACGCAACCAAGAGCAGCTACAGCCTCAAGCAGCAAAATGAATGCGCAGGTAGTCTTCTTCCATCTTGGCGCGGGCCGGGGTCATGGCCGCTAAAGTCTGGGGCAGAACCAAGTTGCGGCGGTGGTTGCCGATGCGGATGTTCAGCTCATCCCCGGTTTTGGTCAATTCCACCTGCTCTTTCGGGATCCCGGGCAAGTAAAGATCCAGCCGGTACTGGCCGTTGTCGGTTACCACATTCAGGGTTTGCTCGGCATAGAGCACGTCCGCCGGGTTGCGATCCCCCCAGAGGTCTTTTTTCAGGCGGGCTAGGGCGTCCCATCCCACCAACTCCTCGGAGTACAGCGGGATCTCGAAGACCGGCAGGGGGGCAAAGTTTTCGTGGATTTCCTGGCGATATTTCTGTTGGGCTGCCTTCCAGGCGGCAAAGTAGGGATCCACCACTCCATCGGGCAAGATGCGGTTGGCAATCACCAAATCGGTGGCCACCCCGTAAAGGCTGAGGTAGGCGTGGGCCCGCAGCGATTCTTTGATCACCATCTTTTCGGGGTTAGTGACCAGCCGCACTGAGGTGATGCGGTTGTTGGTGAGGATGCGCTCCAGCCGCTCAATCTTCTGATAGAACTCATAAGGAGCATCCAGCACCTGGTCATTCGGCAGCGGGATCCCGGTCAGCCCCTTCACAATCGGCTCGGCAATAGGACGCAGCATTTGCGCCAGCCCCTGCAGGGGTTTGTAGAACCTGCGCATGTACCAGCCAGAAACATCCGGCAGGCTCAAGAGGCGCAGGGCCGTGCCTGTAGGGGCCGAGTCGATGATCAACACATCGAACTTGCCTTCGTCGTAATGGCGATTCACCCGCACTAGGGCAAAGATCTCATCCATCCCTGGCAAAATCGCCAGCTCCTGTGCCTGCACCCCATCTAGCCCTCGCGCCTGCAACACCTGGGTAATGTAGGTTTTGACGGATCCCCAATTCAGCTCCAGTTCGTTGAGGGCGTCCAGCTCCGCCCCCCAAAGGTTAGGTTTGACCTCGACCGGCTCATGGCCCAAGGGCTGATCGAAGCTATCGGCCAAAGAGTGGGCCGGATCTGTGCTCAGCACCAAAGTTTTCAGGCCAATCTCGGCACAACGCCAGCCGGTCGCCGCCGCCATCGAGGTTTTGCCGACTCCACCCTTGCCGGTCATGAGGATGATGCGTTGCATGAGAGTGCCATTTACATTCTTTTACATCCCTAGCCTAACCGATTTGCTGTGCTCTTCGAGAGGCAGCCAAGGGGCTGAGGTGCAGCCAGCGGGTAAACTATTCATTTGATTACCAAATGATTGCCAAAAAGCTGATGGCAATCATGGCCAAGAAGTCAAGCCTGTTGCAGGCATGTGGGAGGTATGTGATGATCTGTCGCTGGCGGAGTGTGTTGCTGGTTGCCATCCTGACATTGGGGCTGTGGCTGGGATCCCTTTCTGTGCAAGCGGCTGCTGGCCTGCCCCGAGAGCTGCAACAACTGGAGCAACAGGTAGAGCGGCTGCAAAGCCTGGTGGAGGCGGAGGACTGGTTGGAGATCCGCTCCTACATCCACGGGCCGATGGGACTCACTCGTAAGACCTTGACCGGCCTGGCGGCTACCCTGCCAGATAAACAAAAGCGGGAAGTGCTGCGCCTGGCTAAGGAGATGGGCCGCAGCTTAGAACAACTAGACTTTGCCGCCAAAGCCTATGACCAACCCGAGGTGGAGGCAGCCCAGGCCAAGGTGAAAAAGACCTTGCAGGCGCTGGAGGCTGTGTTTTCCTAGTGAGGATCCCTTCTCTCTTTGGCGACTTTGGCGATATGGTGGTTTCAAGTTAGGGTGAGACGCCTAGGCCACTGATCGCGCCAGCGGGACGGAGTCCTTG
>NZ_JANSHS010000069.1:0-4365 GCF_047461695.1 Synechococcus sp. R6-7 | reverse complement strand
CTACGGCACCCTGACGGGAACCGCAACGCTATTGCTCCGCAACGCTGACACGACGACGCGAAGACGCGACTAATGTTCTAGGTGTGGGTGCAGCGTCCTGGTTGGAATTGAAATGATTGTAATTCTCGTTGAATCCCGGCGTGTGGCCAGGGATGCTTCCCTGGAATTAGCGGGGCACTCGCTGCAGATGCGGCTTTTCCTCCGGCAGAATAGCGCCCTCTACGGGGCAAACCTGTAAACAGATGCCACAGTCAATGCAGGTGGAAAACTCAATCCAAAAGTAGTCGGTGCCTTTGGCATTTTTGGTATCGCCGGGGTGGATGCAGGCAACAGGGCAAGCCTCTACACAGTCGGCCACACCTTCACAGATATCGGTGACAATTGTATGCGGCATGGATCCCTCCCAATGATTGCTCTAAGTCAAATTCTAAGTGCAGTTGCCACAAGGTCAGCCTTGACGTCGCCTGCGCTTCCTATGCTTTTGACTTTTTGATTGAGATGCGCGACATTAGCCCAAAGCTGTCTGAAAAAGATGGGGCTTATATCTCAGTTCTAGGGTTCATTTTAGGCCAAAATTGCTCCCCAACGAAGAATTTTCCGGATTGTCGCTTTTTCTGACTTTGTCTGGGGCCTCTCAGCACAGCGCCAACATGTGGGAGGTCAGAGACAGTCGGCAAACCGGCTCCCGCCGCCTCGAGAGTTCTCTCTTGCCAAAAATGCCAAGGGACATACTCTGCTTTGGCCTAAGTTTTAACCGAAAGGTAGGATGATTTGCCACAAAACCAAAGGCTAAATCTCTCTGGGATCCCGCTCTTGAGACTGCCACCAACGGCTGAGGGGCCAATACAAAGCGGGTGCCCAGAGGCTACTTAAAATAGCAGACGTGAGGGCATTGCGTTGATGGTTCCACCAGATGCTCTCCAGAGAACGGGGGCCATCGCCACCAATGTTGCCGAAAAACCGAAGGGAGTTCTCCAATCCATCCAGCAAGGTTTGCGTTCCTGCTGGATCCAGGTCATCGGATCCCTGCGAGGCCACGAGCCACATCCATTGCAGTGCCATCAAGGTTTCGGCGATCACCACCATACCAAAAACGATCAAGGCCACCGAGATAAAGTCTTCTTGCATGTAGCGTTGTTTTTGCAACTTGGCGGTGAGGATCCCGACTACGGCCAGCCCCAGCGCATGGGTAGGACAAGGGCTGGTCAGCGCATCTTGCAGAAAACCCAGGGTGACCCCGGCAACAGCTCCCTGCCAAGCTTTACGCCGCACACTCCAGCACACCACCCAGATCAAGGGCCAATCTGGGGTTAAGCCTGCCAGCTCCAAGCCCGGCCCGCGCCACCAAGGGGCCACTGCTGCCAGCAATCCCGATAGGGCAGTCACCACCCAGTTGAGGTGAGACTTAAGCTTAGGAATCAGAGGGTTGAGCATAGCGGTAGATCAAGGCCCATTCCAAGAGACCCAGCGGCGCCGACAGTTCGACAGTGGCTTGAGGGGCAGGGCTGGCATCCAAGTTGACCGCTCGAACCGTTCCCACCACAACCCCGGCTGGGTAAAAGCTGCTCAGGCCCGAGGTCACCACCACATCCCCCACCTCTACTTTGGGGGCCTTGTCGAAAAAATCCAAAATGGCACTCTGGGTGCCCGTACCCCTCAGGATGCCCATGTGTCGGCTGCGACTCAGCATTACCCCGACACGGCTGGTGGGATCGCTGATCAGGAGCACTCGGCTGGTGTTGGGCGTGACCGACTCGACTCGCCCGATCAACCCTCCCGGCGCCATGACTACATCTCCCACCCTGACTCCATGCCGGCTGCCGCGGCTGAGGGTGAGCTGTTGCCACCAGTGATCGGCGCTGCGACCCACCACGGCTGCTGGGATCCCCGCTTGGGGCATTTGCTCGGTAAATTGCAGCAGCCGCTTCAGCTCGCGGTTTTGGTACTGCAACTCGGCTACCAGGGCTTGCAGCTCACGGTTAGCGGCCTGGCTAAGCACCGCGGCGGGATCCACAGGTGGACGGGCCGGGGCGGTGATCCAACTGTACAATTCCACCAACAGGGATCCCTGGGTTTGGCGCAAGCCCAGCGCTGCCCCCATCGCCAAAGCAGACAGGAGCAACCCCAGGCTATGGCGCCTCCACCATTGGCGTAGCCAATTCAAGCAATACCTCTCCAACCCACTCGACTCACACCTTAGATCAGGGATGGGAAGAAACTCTTCTAGCCCTTGAAGCTGCCGCTCAACACTCGACCTAGGGTTTTGAAATCCTCCAGAACTCGCCCTGTACCCAGCACCACGCAACTGAGGGGATCCGGGGCAATGTGAACCAAGATCCCGGTTTCATGGCTGATCAGGGCATCTAGACCCTTGAGCAAGGCTCCTCCCCCGGCCAGCATGATGCCTCGGTCGATGATGTCGGCAGCCAATTCCGGTGGAGTGCGCTCCAGGGTGCGCTTAATGGCTTCCACAATCACCGAGAGGGGCTCGGCCATGCTCTCGCGAATTTCGGTGCTCTTCACCGTGACGGTACGGGGTAAACCCGAGAGCAGGTGTAACCCGCGCACTTCCATGGTCAGTTCCTCTTGAATTGGGTAGGCGGAGCCAATCCGAATCTTGATCTCTTCAGCGGTGCGCTCCCCGATGGTGAGGTTGTGGACTTTTTTCATGTACTGGACGATGGCCTCGCTCAGCTCATCTCCCGCTACCCGCACGGACTCGCTCAGCACGATCCCCTGCAAACTGAGGACGGCTACCTCAGTGGTGCCGCCGCCAATGTCGATGATCATGTTCCCAGTGGGCTCTTGCACCGGCAGCCCGGCCCCGATTGCTGCTGCCACCGGCTCATCCACCAAATACACCTCCCGCGACCCAGCTTGGAGAGCGGCTTCCATCACCGCCCGTCGCTCCACCCCAGTCACACCGCTGGGGATCCCAATCACAATGCGGGGAGCAATCAGGTACCGGCCCTCGTGTACGCGGTGGATGAAGTGTTTTAGCATCATCTCCGCCGTGTCGAAATCGGCAATCACCCCATCTCGCAGAGGACGCACCGCTACAATGTTGCCGGGGGTACGGCCCAACATTTTTTTGGCATCTTCCCCCACAGCCAGGGGTTGCTTGGTGTTTTGGTCGATGGCGACCACAGAGGGCTCTTGCAGGACAATGCCTCGCCCGGCCACGTAGACCAGCGTGTTGGCAGTGCCCAAATCAATGCCCATATCACGGGAAAATCGGCTGAATAACCCCACGGTAAGTCGCTCCAGTCTTGATTTGGGAAGAAGCAGCAAGCTTTGGTACCTACTATAGTCTAGTTCTGCAAGAGAATCTCCCCCGAAGAGTGGGAATCTGCTCCAGAGAAACCGGCTATGGCTGTATCCCAGCCAGCTGTGGAAGATCGAATTCGCCGCTAAGGTGCAATCCTGTTGTGATTCGGGATCCCTCGTGCCTAAGGTTGCCATTGCTCCAGCCGGCTATCCGGCCATCGCCCCCTATTCTCCCGGCGTGAAGGTGGGCAAAATACCCTCTACATCTCGGGCACATTGGCCCTGGATCCGGAGGGCAAGACGGTGGATCCGACATCGCCACCCAGACTCGCGTGGTGTTGGAGCTGAGTGACATCCTCCCGACGCTCACCCTGCGGGTACAGCGCGGGGCTTCTCGGCAGTTTAGCTAAGATAGACCAACCCGGTCTTTTGGCGGTTGCGATGCAGCTCTCTGGTGCCTTGGTTAGCGTGGCTACCCTGGACTTGCCTCGTCTACAACGCTTCTATCGGGATCTCTTGGGGATCTCTCCCCAAGTCCAGCTCCCGACAGAGGGGGATCCGGTGTACGTAGAGTTTCGTCTGCCAGGGTTGCGGCTGGGCCTCTATCGCAGCCGTCATCTCGATGGTGGTGTCCAAGCCGCAGCGGTGAGCCTCTGCCTGCAGGTGCAGGATTTACAGGGATCCCTGACAACACTGGAGGGGTTGGCGGAAGCTTATCAGATCTCCATTTCCCCCCTGCGGCAAGCCTTTCATGGACAGGAGGTGGATTTTCGGGATCCCGATGGCAACCGGATTGTGCTGCACCAGCCTTCTGCTGCTTTTGGGGAAGCGACAGCCTGGGATCCCCAGGGTTAGATCCGCCAGAGATAGATGGTGTAGGTGTTGATAACATCCGATACAGTGGTGGTGGCGGTGGGGAGCCAATCTCCCATGTCGAAGGAGTGGGTGACCAGACGAGCGCCGGGCCGAAGCTGGGAGCGCAGCTTGTCTCGGATCAGCAGGTGGGAGCGGGGCAGCAAATAGCAGCTCACCACCGTCGCCGGGGTTAAGTCCAGAGTGAGCAGATCCTGCTGGAGCATGACTCTAGTCAATAATAAG
>NZ_JANSHS010000068.1:0-1197 GCF_047461695.1 Synechococcus sp. R6-7 | reverse complement strand
GGTCGCAGCAGCGTTGCGGAGCAATAACAGTAGGCTTGGGATCCCTGATGCGCATAGCCCTGTTTACGGAGACGTTTCTGCCCAAGGTGGACGGCATTGTTACCCGCCTCTGCCACACGGTGCGTCACCTAACCGCTCGTGGTAACTCGGTGCTCATCGTCGCGCCCCGGGGAGCCCCGCGGCGGTTTGCACGGGCACGGGTTTACGGGATCCCGGGGATGCCGCTGCCTCTGTATCCAGAGTTGAAGCTGGCCGCCCCTGGCCCGGCCATCGGTAAGTTGCTCAGCCGTTTCCGACCGGATGTGATCCACGTGGTGAACCCGGCGGTTTTGGGATTGGGGGGCCTCTACTACAGCCAGACGATGGGGATCCCGCTGGTGGCCTCCTACCATACCCATCTGCCGAAGTATCTGCAGCATTATGGGCTGGGCTTTCTGGAAGGGGTTTTGTGGAATCTCCTGAAGCTGGGGCACAATTTGGCGCGGGTCAATCTTTGCACCTCAACGGCCATGATGCAGGAGCTGAGCGCCCACGGCATTGAGCGGGTGCAACTGTGGCAGCGGGGAGTGGATACGGAGTTGTTTCATCCCCAGGCTGCCAGTCCAGAGATGCGGGCTCGGCTCACCGCAGGGCAACCGGAACGGCCTCTTTTGCTCTACGTGGGACGGCTTTCGGCTGAGAAGGAAGTAGGGCGGATCCGGGTGTTGCTAGAGCGGATCCCGCAGGCGCGCCTAGCTATTGTGGGGGATGGGCCAGAGCGGGGATCCCTGGAGCAACATTTTGCCGGCTACGATGTGGTGTTTACGGGCTATCTGCAGGGGGAGTCTCTGGCAGCGGCCTTTGCTTCGGCGGATTTGTTCGTGTTCCCCTCCCGGACCGAGACCTTGGGGCTGGTTCTGTTGGAAGCCATGGCTGCCGGTTGTCCGGTGATCGCCCCCCGCTGCGGCGGCATTACCGATGTGGTGGACAGTGGGCGCAATGGCTTTCTGTTCGATCCCAATTCGGATAGCGACTTTGTCCAGGTTACCCAGCAACTCCTGAGCAGCGTCGGGCAGCGACAGCTCTTCCGACAGCAAGCCCGCCAGGAGGCAGAACGTTGGAGCTGGTCGGCAGCCACCCAACAGTTGGAAGGCTACTACCGGGCTGTTATTGCCGCCGATTAGCGGTGCGGAGCATGACTCTAGTCAATAATAAGCT
>NZ_JANSHS010000067.1:0-726 GCF_047461695.1 Synechococcus sp. R6-7 | reverse complement strand
AAAAAGGCCGCTTTCGAGTGCAAATGAGGCGGTATCTCTAGATTTTTTCCTGTCTGAGTTTGGGGAGATCGTTACCTCCAGGAAAATGCTCTAGAAAAAAGAGAAAAAGGCCCAAGGGTAAAGCAAATACTCCAAGTAAAACAACTTCCAGATCAGTTGATAATAGCCAACAATCGCCTCCCGACGGCTGAGATCCAGATGGACACCATAGCCCAAGAGGATCCCCAGCCCCAACACATGGCTCACCAACAGCCAGAGGCCGTTGCCCGCAAGGAGAAAAGAGATCCCCACCCCGATAAATCCCAGATAGCAAAAGGCCAAAATGCCGATACAAAACCTTGAGATCCGCTCTGGCCCAAAGCGCAGCGAGAAGGTGGCAATGGCAAACTGGCGATCCCCTTCCATGTCGGGAATATCTTTGAAAAGGGCGATCACCAGCCCAAAAATCGACATAAACCCCGTCAGCCAAACAATCGCAGCCGAAAGCTCGACCCTTCCCTGCATCACCTGCTGAAAATGGCTGTAAAGGCCCAAATTGACGATCAAGCCGCGCACGCTGTAGATGCAAGCCGAGGCTGCCAGCGGAAAACGCTTCAACCGCAAGGGGGGCAACGAATAGGCCGTGCCGATCCCATTGCTCAAAAGCACCGTCAGCAGCAGATAAGGGATCCCAGCCATGGCCAGCAGGACGGACGCCACCCCACAACCCACGACGATCCCCACCCC
>NZ_JANSHS010000066.1:0-1553 GCF_047461695.1 Synechococcus sp. R6-7 | reverse complement strand
TCAGGAGAGTTCAGCGTGAATGTATCAGTTCGGTTAGCTCTGCCACCACCTCGGGGCGATTGACCAGAGTCATGGGCCAGGCTCTTGTGCAGTCGAAATGGGCCTTGCCATCTTATCGGCTCAAGGAGCAGCAGGAGGTTCTAAAAGAACAGCGGGATCCCCCACCTTGCTCTGTCAGACAGCAGACAGCGGCAAGACATCTCCGGGTAGTCGGATCCAAGTCTAGGGGCTGAGAACGGCTTGCAAAGACCGCACATCGCAGTAGTACACCTGATGGCGGTGGGCATACCCCTTCAGCTCCACAGCCTGATGGGAGAAGCAGGCGGCTGCCTGCCCCAGCTGTTTGGCCAAGCAGGTATAGGTGTCCTGGCTGATCGCCAGGTCGGCGTTGAGGGTGCGGGTAGCGCTCTCGATGCGAAAGGCCAAATTCACCGTATCTCCCAGAGCCGTATATTCTTGGCGGGTGTTGTTGCCCACCTGGCGCACGATTGCCGAGCCTGTGTTGACCCCTGCCCCCAGACGAATGGGAGAAGGCAGCGGAAACTCACCGTTCAGCTGCTCGGTCATTTGAAACAGCTTCGCTATGGCCTGCAAAACCGACTTCACATCGAGGTGAATTCCCGGCACTTCCGTGCCCAGAGAAGCAGTGTTGGCTTGGGGCACATGGAACCAAACGGCCATAATCGCATCGCCAATGTATTTATCGACAGTGCCCCCGTACTGCTGAATGATATCCCCACCCCGCCGGAACCAATCGCCCATCACCTGGGAAAGCAGGCGCTCGTCCAGTTGTTGAGTCAGTTGTCCGTAACCTCGCACATCCACCACCGCCACCGAGATCAGCCAGCGGGTTTGTAAAACCAGGGTGTCCGAAGGTTTGGCCGCGGGGCTGGGTTCTGAGCTGGCCAGGGATCCGCTGTGGAACTCCAGCTGGGATTGTCCAAGGGTGAGGTGATCCCCATCCTGCAGCAGGGTGGGAATGCTGACGCGGCGATTGTTGACAAACGAGCCGTTGCGGCTGCCCAGATCGATGAGATAGATGCTGTTGTTGTCGAGGTATTGCAGCAGGGCATGTTGGCGCGAAACGCTGGGATCGCTCAAGACGATGGCGTTGTCTTCATCGCGGCCTAGGGTCCAAGCGGTCGCTCCCGAGAGAATGTGTTTCCTCTGGCTGCCATCCGGCTCTTTTAAGATCACGTAGGGCGCGGCGGTGGCGGCAGATTCGCCTGTGACGCTCATGATGAGATGAATTCTAGACGCGACCACACTTTAATACGATACCCCGCTTGCCTTCGGTTGATGGGGGGTATCCGGGCTCGATTTCTGAGCCGCCTCTGCTGGGAGATGGAGGTCTGAGGATGGGCTTGGCGGGGGGCCAACCCGACCGGTATCATTTTGTGTAGATACGTTAAGGCGTATGCTGGATCCCTTCCATCCCATTCCCGCTGAGCAACAGCCGCTCCGGCAGTATGCAGAGCTGAGGGAAGCCTTTCCTTTTTCCTGGCCCGCTTTGGGGTGGATCCCTTACTTAAAACGAATCTTTGGGGTTTGGG
>NZ_JANSHS010000065.1:0-9642 GCF_047461695.1 Synechococcus sp. R6-7 | reverse complement strand
TATTATTGACTAGAGTCATGCTCCCACAACAGGCGCAGCCGCTTTGCCGTCTGTAGTGTCCAGTGGGGCAACCCCAATGACTCGGCCATTTGAACCAGATGGGTGGGCCGCAGGTAGGCACCGTCGTTGCGGCAACTGCCCCGGTAAAGGAGGCAAGCGCTGCCCTCGGGGGTCAGGCCCTGAAACTCTAGGTAGTACAGCAGGGCGCGGGCATTGAAGGGAGAGGACTTGCCAGACTTGGAGGTTTTTTCAATCCAGATTTCCTGCGCGTCTAGGATCTGGGTGACCCAGGCAGGCCAAGAGGACTCCGTCCCGCTGCCGTGAACGGCTTTGGGCAACTCGCAGCTCACCGTGAGCTGATATTCGGCGGCGTAAACGGCTGCGGTGGCAGAGGGATCCCGAAGGCTAATTTCTTGGACGGCTTGGATGGGGATCTCCGGGGGCAGCTGTTCGCTCAGAAGGGCGCGCAGTTTCTCAGGCGTCAGAGGACCTTCAGGCCGATCCAGCAGCTCCAGATCCAGGATTTCGCCATAGCCTTCCTGGCCGATGGGCAGAGCGTTGGCGTTGGCCAGGCGGGGCATGGGGTGGTAGCCGCCGCTGAAGGCCAGAGGTAACCCCGCTCGCCGACAGGCCCGTTCCCACAGGCGCATGAGATCCAGGTGGCCCAGCCAGCGCAGATCCCCGGTTTTGCCGTAGGTGATGCGGAAACGCTGGGCAGGTGGCTCCGGCTCCAGGGGATCCTGGGTGGGAGTGGGTTTGCTCTGCAGGGGCGGGACGGGCGGAGGGGGAATGACGATGTTGTGGCCGAAGCCGGGGCCGCAGATGCCGCAGGCGGAGCAGCCCTCGAAGGAGCAGTCTTCCACGGTGAGGGCTTCCAGGGCGCGGCGGTAGTCTTTTTGCAGCCATTTTTTGTCGATGCCAGTATCGATGTGATCCCAGGGCAAGGGATCCTCCAGGCCCAATTCCCGGATGGGGAGATGGGCGCAGAGGGCGACCGGATCGGCGGCAGGATCCACCTCTTCGCCGCAGTAGGCCCTCACCCAGGCAGCATAGGCGGCGTCGATGTTTTCCCACCAGGCGTCCATGCCGGCACCGGCCCGCCAAGCCCGCTCGATCATCTGTCCCAGGGAGCGATCCCCTTTGCCGATGAAGTCTTCCAGGATGCTGAAGCGGATGTCGGTGAAGTGGGCTTTGACTCCCCGTAGCCGGCGCAGCTCCTTCTGCAGCAGGGTTTGCTTGCGCTGCACGTCGGCGTAGTCCACCCGGTGCCACTGGAAGGGGGTGTGGGGCTTGGGGGTGAAGTTGGAGAGGGTGAGGGTAAATTCCACCCGCTTGCGGCCTACCGCAGCGCATTCTCGCTGCAACCTCTCGACGGTGCGGGCGATCCCCAGGACATCGGCGTCGGTCTCGCCGGGCAGGCCAATCATGAAATAGAGCTTGATTTTGTCCCAGCCCTCTTGGACGGCGGTGCGAATGCCGCGAATCAAGTCGGCATCGGTGAGGCCCTTGTTGATGATGTCCCGCAGCCGTTGCGTGCCAGCTTCGGGGGCAAAGGTGAGGCCGGAGCGGCGGGATCCCTTCATGATGGCGGCAATTTGCTCATCAAAGCGATCCACCCGCTGGCTGGGCAGGGAAAGGGCAATGTGTTCTCTGAGGAGACGGTTGTGCAGCTCCGCTCCCACCGCCGGCAGGGAAAGGTAGTCGGAGCAACTGAGAGAAGAGAGGGAAAATTCGTTGTAACCTGTTCTCCGCAAGCCCTGCACCACAGCCTCCACCACTGCTTCCGGATCCACATCCCGCGCTGGTCGGGTGAGCATGCCCGGCTGGCAGAAGCGACAGCCACGGGTACAGCCCCGCCGCACTTCCATCACCAGGCGGTCGTGGACGGTTTCCACCAAAGGCACCAGGCCGACGGAGTATTGGGGTTGAGGCAGGGCCACCCGACGGCGGACGCGCTCCGGCACCCCAGGCACGATGGGCCGCGGTGGGATCCCCTCGTAAAACTGGGGCACGTACACCCCCGGCACCTGGGCCAGCTCCAGCAAGACCTCTCGGCGGGGCTTGGACAGGGATCCGGCCAGCACTTGGCCAATTTCCGGCAGCACCTCTTCCCCATCTCCGAAGACGAAGAAATCGAAAAAGTCGGCAAAAGGCTCCGGGTTGGAGGTGGCGGTTGGCCCACCGGCAAAGATCAGAGGGCACTCTTCCGGGGTGAAGGGTTGCCGTTCCCACCACCTGAGCGGGATCCCGGCCAGATCCAGCATCTCCAGGATGTTGGTGCCCCCCAGCTCGTAAGCCAGGCTGAAGCCGATGATGTGAAAGGCGCGCAGAGGACGGCGGGATTCCACGGCAAAGAGGGGGATCCCCAACTGCCGCAGGCGGGCCGCCAGATCCGGGCCTGGCAAGTAGGTGCGGTCACACAGTTGATCCGGCTGAGCGTTGAGGATGTTGTAGAGGATGAGGTGGCCCAGGTTGGAAGCTCCCACCTCGTACAACTCTGGATAGCTCAGCACCCAACGCACCCGTGCCGAATCCCAAGGACGGTGGACGGCGCCAAACTCTTTGCCCAAGTAGCGGGCCGGCCGCTGAATCTCAGGGGTGAGCAGGCAATCCAGATCGATGGGACTCAGATCAGTTTGCGCGGTAGCTGGAGAAAGCATTGAGATCCGCCGAGACGTTGACACAGTCACTGATCTGACTCTAGCCGAACTTTTCCAGCAACCCAAACGAAGGGAGAAGCACTTTGCCCCTCTGAGCCCCTAGGTTACAGCCATATCCATTTTGAATGAGCCCGAGGAATGCTCCTCAACCCCTATTCTCGCAGCCAACGGGTGGTGCCGTCTTTTTGATCGATGAGGGTGATGCCCAGGGCTTTCAACTGATCCCGAATGCGATCGGCTTCGGCAAAGTTTTTCGCCTTGCGGGCTGCCGAGCGCTGCGCGATCAGCTCCTCGATTTTTTTAAAGTTAAGTTCCCCATTTGTAGCTGCTTCTTTGGATCCCTCGAATTCAGAGAATGAGGGCCAACAGAATCCCAAAGTAGCCAAAATCTCCAGCAAGGCAGCGCTTTTTTGTTTGAGGGCCTGGGGCTCCAGATGGGTTTGGCCTTGATGGGTGAACAGGTTGTGTTCGCGGGTGAGTTCTTTGGCCAATTCAAAGGCGATAGCCAGCGCTTCAGGGGTGCCAAAATCATCGTCCATAGCAGCTTGAAAGGCTTGCATGGCCTCAGCATCAGGGGATCCCTTTTCTCCTTTGCAGAAGTGCTGGGCACAGTGGATCCCTTTCTGGAGGGTTTCCCAGCCACGGCTAGCCGCCTGCATGGCTGCCTCGGTGAGATCTATGGGGCTACGGTAGTGGGTCTGCAACAGAAACAGCCGCAAGGCCATGGGGTGATAGACAGCGAGGGCCTGTCGCAGGGTGGTGAAGTTGCCCAAAGATTTGGACATTTTCTCGCCGTTGATGTTGAGAAAACCGTTGTGCATCCAGTACTTGGCCATCGGCTTGCCGGTGATCGGCTCCGATTGGGCCAGCTCATTTTCGTGGTGGGGGAAAATCAAATCTGCCCCGCCGGCGTGAATGTCGATGTGATCTCCCAGGGTCTCCCGCACCATGGCGGAACATTCGATGTGCCAGCCCGGTCGCCCCCAACCCCAAGGGGAGGCAAACCCCGGCTCAGAAGGGGGGGCCGCTTTCCAAAGGGCAAAGTCGAAGGGATCCTGTTTGTCGGCTCCTTCTTCTCCTACCCGGCCACTGGCTCCCGCCTCCATCTCCTCCAGTTTTCGACCGGATAGCTGGCCGTAATCCGGGAACTTGCGGACAGAGTAGTAAACAGAGTACTGAACAGAGGCGGGGGTCTCTGGCTGGTGTCCCGCTTGCAGGAGGGAAGACTGGTCGGTCTGGTGTCGAATCGGATCCCGTACCCGGTAGGCAAAGCCTTTGAGCTCCAAAGATTGGATCAACTGGAACATGGCTTGCAGCGATTGCGTTGCCCTCGGGTAGAGATCGGCCCGCTTGATGTTCAGGCGATCCATGTCCTGGAAATATTCGGCGATGAAGCGCTCCGCCACCGCTTGCATGGATTCGCCACGTTCCAACGCCCGCTTGAGGATCTTGTCGTCCACATCGGTAAAATTCTGCACATACTTCACTCGGTAGCCGCGCCACTCCAAGTAGCGACGCACCATGTCCCAAACCACGTAGGTACGCGCATGGCCGAGGTGGCAGAGGTCGTAAACCGTTACACCACAGACATACATCCGCACCAGGGGCTTCTCCTCCGCAACCGGAGCTGCAGATCCCTGGGAATTGCCGACGGAAACGGATTGAGATCCACCTGCTGCCAGCGGCTGAAACACTTCCTTGCGGCGAGTCAATGTGTTATAGACAACCAAATCCATGGGTATCCCTAGTTTGTAGTTTCAGCTACAGCAAAACAGGCTTTGTCTTCCAAAAAAAGACGATGGCGCACTTTGTCTTGAATCGGATGAGGCTCGACAAAATCTCAACGAGCCAAGGGCTGGAACCATTGTGAGGCAAGCATTGTGGCTGAAATTACCTGCCAAGACTTGTCTAGATTTGTTAACTACGGTACTCTAACCTGAGTGCGAGCCAGCCTGTTCATTAGCGAGCTCCACCCCGGCTTGAGTCACCCCTGGGGTGCTCGGTGCCAAGGGGCTTATGCCCCTCATTTTGACATCTTCTTCTCTTGCACTCTAGTGTCAGCCTGTTTGGTGTGAGGATGCCTTTAAAACCCACTTTCCCCAATCCCCAAAACGGGGAGCTGGATTTCCGCGGTGCTGCCGTGAGCACCCTTTCCCCCCCACCCCCAAAGGGCTCGGCAGGGATCCCTTCAGAACAGTCCTGGACTTCTGCGGATTCATCTGCCGAGGAAGCCTATCTTCTGGAGTGGGCTCCAGCCCCTCTCTCTGGGCGGTCGAAGCCAAGATGGGTTGGTTTGGCCCTCTCTCTCAGCTTAACGGGCCTGGTATGGCTTCTGAAGCTGGAGGCGGATCCCTGCGCAGAAGCTGGGGAAGAGCAGCTGCCGGCCACCCCCAGGTGCCCAACCGAGCCTGAGACAGCCCATCCAGAGCCGGGGGATTCTGCTCCTGCGCGTCGGGGATATCCGGCTTGGGCCACTGGTCTTTTGCTGATGCTGGGCTTGGCCGGAGTCGCTACCCTACAGCAGCGACAGTTGAATCGCCCCCTGTCTCCGGCGGTAGAGCCGATCCCACCCTCTGTGCATACGCTATCTGGCGCTCTGCAGCAAAACTACGAGCAGAAAAGGGAGCAACTGCGCCAAGCTTTCGCAGAAAGACGGATCCCGACAGGAGAAGGGCCTAGAGGCATCCTGGAGCATGAAATTCAGCCGGGGGAAACCCTCTGGCAACTGACCCAGATGTATCAGCTCGACGCGGCTGCCATCACCGTCTCCAACGGTATTCAGGCCAGTACTGAGCTGAAGCCGGGGCAGAAGCTGCTGATCCCCAGCCAACCGGGATTGATCTACACCGTCAAGCAGGGAGACACGCTGGAGGACATTGCCAACCGCTACCGAGTTCCCCAGCAGCGGATCATCGAAGCGACTCCCCTGGAGCGCCCGGAATATCTGCGCATTGGCCAACGCCTGCTCATCCCCGGCGATGTGGGCGAGTTGATCCAGCGTCAGAAGGAGATGATCGCTGCCCAGAAAGCTCGCGAAGAGGAAGAGCGCCGCCGGCAGGAAGAGGAAGCCCAACGCCAAGCCGAAGCCCAAGCCCGATTACAGGCCGAGCAGCAACGCCGGGCCCAGCAGATGGAACAAGAACGGCAAGCCCTCTTGGCCGGTGGATCCCTGACCCACACGGTTGGAGCCGGTGACACCATCGAACGGATCGCCGCCCGCTACGGGGTAACTCAGCGGTCTATTATTCAAGCCAACAACTTGCGCAATCCCCATTGGCTGCGCATTGGCCAACGCCTTACGATTCCGGCGCCGGGTACGCAGCCCACCCCTGCTCCTGCCCGACGAGCTCAGAGCCAGCCACAAGCTCGGCCAGCGCCGCCAGCGCCCCCTCCAGCTCCTCCTCAGGCCCGCAGCAGTGGGTTTATCTGGCCGGTCTCCGGGCAAATCACCTCTGGCTTTGGCTACCGTCGCGGTCGCTTTCATGCGGGGGTAGATATTCCTGGCCCCGTGGGATCCCCCATTGTAGCCGTTCAGGAGGGAGTGGTGATCTTCGCGGGGAATGCTGGGGATGGCTACGGCAATCGAGTGGACATTCGCCATCCCAACGGAATTGTTACTCGCTATGCCCACGGCCATCAGATTTACGTTTCCACAGGCCAGTACGTGCAGCAGGGGCAGACAATCATGAGCCGCGGCAGCACTGGCTGGAGCACAGGGCCGCATCTGCACTTTGAAGTCCGCCCCGGCGGGGGCGCGCCTGTGGATCCCCGGCCCTATCTGCCCTGATCCTGTCCCAAAGCGAGACTACACAGAACAGCCAGCCCGGCCATAAATTGCTAGCCTAAAAACAGCAAACTCCAGACCGTAGGAACACGCCGATGCAGTGGGTGAACGCGCTCTCCCAGCTCCCTTCCCTAGAAGCGGCTCTGCGGCAGGTGGTGGAGGAAGCCAAGGCCAAGCTTCAGGCGGCCCAGCTGAAAAGTGCCTTGAGTCGGCAGGTGCAGACGGTGGGATCCGGCAGCTTGCCGGGGCTGCTGACAGGGTATGTTCCCGCTCAGCCTCTGCGGCCCAACCTGGGGGTTTTGTTTGTGTCGGCGGCCTTTGCCAGCGAATACATCCGGGTGTTGCCATTGCTGTCGGGGCTGCTGGAGGTGGACGTTTTGATCGGCTGCTCCGGGGGTGGCATTGTGGGTGGCGGGCATGAAATTGAGGATGGCCCGGCTCTCTCCTTGTCTTTGGCGGTCATGCCGGAGGTGGTGCTGCATCCTTTTCATCTGCGGGGGAACCAATTGCCAGACTTGGATGCGGCTCCTTCTGCCTGGGTCGATTGTGTTGGGGTTTCGCCGCAGAGCAAGCCCCATTTTCTGCTCTTGGCCGATGGATTTTCCTCTGGCATCTCAGAGCTGCTGCAGGGGTTGGATTTCGCCTATCCGGGATCCGTCAAAGTGGGGGGATTGGCCAGTGGGGGCCGCGGCCCTCGGGGCAATGCTCTGTTTTTGCTGGATGCGCGTACCTCCACACCTCGGCGGGAGCTGTATCGAGAGGGCACAGTGGGGCTAGCGCTCTACGGCAATGTGGTGCTGGATGCAGTGGTGGCCCAGGGGTGTCGCCCCATTGGGGATCCCTTGCGGGTGACGGAAGCAGAGGGGAATGTGATTCTTGGCTTGGAGGGTCGCCCTCCTCTAGCGGTTTTGCAGGACTTGGCAGAGCGGCTCAGTCCCGTGGATCAGCGATTGGCCCGCCACTCTCTCTTCATCGGCCTGCTGATGGATGAGTTCAAGTCGGAGCCGACGCCGGGAGATTTCCTCATTCGCGTAATCTTGGGCGTTGATCCGCGCGTGGGGGCGCTGGCCATCGGGGATCAGGTGCGCCCTGGCCAGACGGTGCAATTTCATCTGCGGGATGCCCAGACTTCGGCAGAAGATCTGCGTTGGGCCCTCAGCCGCTATTGTGCCGAGCGCAACTTGAGGCAAAGCCCCTCTCAACCGAGGCCGGAGCCTTGTGGGGCGTTGATGTTCTCCTGTTTGGGGCGAGGCAAGGGCCTGTACGGCACTCCCGATTTTGACTCGCAACGGTTTCGGGAATTGCTTGGAGAGCTGCCCTTGGGGGGGTTCTTTTGCAATGGTGAGATCGGCCCCGTTGGGGGATCCACCTTTTTACACGGCTACACTTCCTGCTTCGGGATCTTCCGGCCCGCCCACTAGAGGGGGGATCCCTTGCCCTAAGAGCCGGCAAAATTAGATAGACTGAGGATCTGCTGTCAACAGCTTGGTCAAGGGTTTCTCATGCAGCTTCATCTTAGCGAGCCGCCACTCACTCAAGGGGAATGTGCCCTGGTCTATTGCTTTGCCGCTTCCGGCGGGAATGGCCGCTTTCCTCTGCCCCCTGAGATCGCCTCTTGGGATGAAAAGGCGTGGTCGGGGCTGGTGGCGGAAACCGTTCAGGAGCAGGGGTTTCAGGGGAAGCCGAATAGCAGTGTTGCCCTGCGCCTGACAGGAGAGATCCGCAAACTGGTGTTGGTGGGGCTAGGGGATCCCGCGGCCCTAACGCTAGAAGCCCTACGACGGGCCACAGCCAACGGCCTGCGCCAGGCTCACAGCTTAAAAGCCAAGCAGGTGATGCTGTCTTTGCCGGAGACGGGGTTGGATCGGGTGCGTGGGGTTCAGGCGGTGGCCGAAGCCTGCCTACTGGTGGCGCACCGGGACAATCGGTTCAAATCCTCAGCCAAAGGGGAAGAGGAAAACAGCTTTTCTGTGCAGGAAGTAACTCTCTTGGTGCCGGGGTTGGCCCAGGCTCGCCCCGATTACGAAGTCGCGCTGCAGCGGGCCATTGAGATGGCCGCAGGAACCATCTTGGCTAGGGAATTGGTGGCTGCCCCCGCCAACATTGTGACTCCTCTCGCCCTGGCCGATACCGCCCGCCAACTGGCCCAGGAATATGGCCTAGAGGTGGAGATTCTGGGACAGGAAGAATGCGAAGCTCTGGGGATGGGGGCTTTTTTGGGTGTGGCCAAAGCCTCTGATCTGCCGCCCCAGTTTATCCACCTCACCTACAAGCCGGCACAAGGGGATCCCGTTACCAAATTGGCCCTGGTGGGCAAGGGGCTGACCTTTGATTCCGGTGGGCTGAACATCAAAACCGACTCCCGCAGCATCGCCATGATGAAAACCGACATGGGGGGAGCAGCGGCAGTTTTGGGAGCTGCACGGGCCCTAGCCGCCCTCAAGCCGCAAGTGGAGCTGCACTTCATCGTCGCCGCCACGGAAAACATGATCAGCGGCCATGCTATTCATCCGGGAGATATCCTCACCGCCTCTAACCAAAAGACCATCGAGGTCAACAACACCGACGCAGAAGGTCGCCTCACCTTGGCAGATGCCCTGGTGTTTGCGGAAAAGCTGGGCGTCGATGCCATCCTCGATCTGGCTACCCTGACCGGTGCTTGTGTGATTGCTCTGGGGGAAGAAATTGCCGGCTTGTTCACCCCAGATGAGACGCTGGCCCAGGAGCTACAGCAAGCTGCCAATCTTTCCGGCGAAAAAATCTGGCGCCTGCCGCTGGAGGAAGGCTACTTCGAGGGTCTCAGCTCCATTGTGGCCGACATGAAAAACACTGGTCCCCGCTCAGGGGGATCCATCACCGCTGCCCTGTTCCTGAAGCAGTTTGTGGAGAAAACCCCTTGGGCCCACCTGGATATAGCAGGCCCCGTTTGGACAGAGAAGGATGCAGGCTACAACAACAAAGGGGCCACCGGTTATGGGGTGCGCACCCTGGTGGAGTGGGTCTTGGCGCGGCAAGCCGCAGCAGCTTGCTCATAACCCCGCCTTTCTGGACGTTGGGCCTTGAAAAAGCATCTACTGAGGGAGGAGCCAAGGGCTGCTTGGCTGGAGCTGTCCGATCCCTAAAATAGGCTTAAAAAAGAGTCTAGGTATTGAGTAGCACTTTGCAAGGCTTCCCCTCAGCTAGAAATCGCAGGAGCCC
>NZ_JANSHS010000064.1:0-20148 GCF_047461695.1 Synechococcus sp. R6-7 | reverse complement strand
GCGGGGCTCCTGCGATTTCTAGCTGACCAATCCGCGCTACATCATCAATTTCCCCACAAAACGCCACTGGCGGGGGAAGTCGCGGATCGAGGATATAGAAGCTGGGCTGAAGTCCCTTGCCGAGGAGATCAGGCATCTTGGTCTGCGCTCAGTCGCTTTGCCACCCCTAGGCTGCGGCCTCGGGGGTCTTCATTGGCCCGATGTGCGCTCCCGCATCGAGCAGGCGCTAGCAGAACTTCCCGACGTCCACATCCTTGTCTTTGAGCCCACCGGGCCTCAGCCCTTACCGAAGAGCATGCGCCGCGGCCAGATCCCTTCCTTGACGCCGGGAAGAGCGGTGCTGGTGGGCCTTATGGAGCGCTATGTAAACGGTCTACTTGTTCCGTTTGTCTCTTTGCTTGAGCTGCACAAGCTGATGTACTTCCTGCAGGAAGCCGGGGAGCCGCTTCGCCTGCGATTTACAAAGGGCGTTCATGGACCCTACGCCGAGAACTTGCGGCATGTTCTCAAAGAAATCGAGGGATATTACATCTCTGGGTACGGATCGGGGAGTGACCGACCAGACAAGAAGCTGGAGCTGGTGCCTGGCGCCATCGAGGAGGCCCACAGCTATCTCGCCGATCAGCCAGAGACGAGAGAACGCTTTGAGCGTGTCAGTGACCTCGTGGAGGGCTTTGAGTCGCCCTATGGTCTAGAATTGCTAGCTACTGTCCACTGGATCGTGACTCGTGGGCACCCTTCTACGACGGCAGAGTTGGTGGAAAGCTTCTACGCCTGGGGAGATAGAAAACAACAATTCAGTAGCAAGCAGATCCTGCTTGCCGCTCGAGTTTTGGCAGAGAAGGGGTGGTTCAAGGCACTTCCAACAGAGCCGCTTGCGGCCAGCCGAAGCCAGTTCGAAACACGGCCCTAGCGCTCTGCACTACTTCCGGTCTGGAACCTGCGAACACGACTACCCCTTGCCTGCAGCAAGTACCTACTCATAAATCCAGCTTTGGGCAACCGGTGTCCAGCTCACCAATTCCGACTCATCGAACCAAAGGGCGATCTCTCGCTGCGCGGTTTCAACTCCATCGGAGCCGTGAATGAGGTTGCGGCCAATGTCGATGCCAAAATCGCCGCGAATGGTGCCCGGTTCTGCCTCCAGGGGGTTGGTCTTGCCGATGAGCTTACGGGCGGCAGCAATCACCCCTTTGCCCTGCCAGACCATAGCCACCACCGGCCCCGAGGTAATGAACTTCACCAAACTGTGGAAGAAGGGGCGCTCCTTGTGTTCGGCGTAATGGGCTTCCGCCAGCTCTTGGCTCACTTGCACCAGCTTCAGGCCCACCAATTGGTAGCCCCGGCTCTCCAGGCGCTGGATGATGGTGCCCACCAGCCCCCGCTGCACGCCGTCTGGCTTGATGGCAATAAAGGTGCGCTCCATGTGTTTTCCCCTCGTTGTTCCAGATCTTCACCGCTATCCTTGTACCGGATCGGGGATCCCGAGCGCAAGGGAGCAAAATTAGCGCTTTTTACGCGCCCACCACTGCCAAGGTCAGGAAGGCAGCCCCCACCACTGTAATCGCCCAGCCGGCCCAGCGAGTTAAGCCAGGGATCCGCAACCCCCAGCGTTCTGCTGCCCAAAGGGCCAGGAGAGCTACCCCATACTGGACAGTGCTCAACCCCAGTAGATATCCCACCCAAGGCATGGGTTGGGCGCCGATAATGGTTTCGGCGTAGGCATAGCCATGGAATAGCCCCGCCAGGGATCCCCCTATTAGCAAGAGCCAACTTGGGATCTGCCGCGGTTGCACCAGCAGCAAGCCGAAGAGAACCACGGAAGAGGCAATGGCCAGCTCCGTCAGTCCCAGGGGATCCCAGCCGGCCAGGTGGATCCCAGTGCCCACCAAACCTGCCAACACAAAGCCCAAAGGGATCCCGTAGCGCCAGGGCTGCCCCGCCGCCACAAGACCGATGGCCACGACGAAGGCCAGGTGATCCAAGCCAATGACAGGGTGAGCCAGCCCGGAGAGAAATCCCTCCCAGGCCGTTGCAGGCAGTTTCCCTCCCAGGGCGTGGTGGGCAAAAGCCGGCGAAAAAAACCCCGTAACTGCCAGTGCACCCCCAGCAGCGGCAAAGCTGGGGATCCCTTCCTTCCGCCACCGCCCAAGCGGCAATGGGACTTGCTGCCACAGCCAAGACATGCTTTTGGACCTCCCTGAGTTCTCTCAATAGCTGCCCAGATCTCCCAGTCTAGGGGCGCTCTCTGTACCCTTGCAGATTTTCCGGCTCAAACTGGCGCAAAATCCGCATGGCTTCGCGGAGGCGGGTTTCGTTCTCTTCTTCCACAATGAGCACGTACTTGCCCGCAGCGAGGCGGTTGCGGTAAGCCAAAGCATCGCCGGAGCCACCAGACAAGCCCACTCCGCCGCCGACGAAAAAGCTGCCCATGGCCCCGCCCATCGCGCCCAATAGGCCGCCGATCAGGTGGTTGCCTATAGGTCCCGCCCAGGCAAAGGTATCCAAACCACTCAAAACGCTGAACCCCACCCCGGCCAAAAAGCCAAAGGGCACCAACCAAATGGCCAGGCGCCGCATCTGACGGCGGGCCGCTTGGGCCGGGTCAATCAGCCCAAACTCGTCGGCACTCTTGTAGCCCCGCCCCAGCAGATGCAATCGCTCCAGGGAAAAGCCGGCTTGTTCCAGGGCGCTGTAGGCCGCCTCAGCGGCTATGCGATCCGGCAGTACCGCGATTAAATAGCTCATGGACCCGGGGATCCAATCCGTTCCACATCTTATTGTCTGCCAAGTTTGAGCGAGGATCCCTGTGACCCAGTCTGGCTCCACTAGCGCTCCATCTACTAGCCTCTACCAGCGCTTTTACGAAGTGGTGCGGCGGATCCCGCCGGGCCGAGTGGCCACCTATGGGCAGGTGGCGCGGGTTGCCGGTTACCCCGGCTATGCTCGCCAGGTGGGCTATGCTTTGTTTCGCCTGCAAGGCCAAAACACCGACATCCCTTGGCACCGGGTGATCAACGCCCAGGGCTGCATTTCCTACTCCCCTTTTCGCCTGGGCTACGACGACCTGCAGAAAGCGCTGCTGCAAGCCGAAGGGATCCACTTCGACGCCGAGGGCCAGGTGGACTTGCAACAATTTGGCTGGGATCCAGGGGAAGTTTAACCTAGGCTTGACCTAACCTTAAACAGGTCATAGCGAAACCCCAATCCCAGCCTTGGTAACGTGAACGCGGATGCGTCCTCTCTTGTGGATGGAGTGAAGGAATTGTCATGAAACCAGCTTGCCGTGCTCGAGGGTCTGCCCCTGCCAAGAGATGGCTCCCGGATTGGCTGAACCCTCTGGCCAGGTCCCTGTGGGTCGGGTTGTGGTGTTTGGTGCTGAGCCTGGCCAGCGCCTGCGGTAGCAGCAGCTCGGTTCCCCCAACCGGCGGAGGGGCTGGGTTTATCGCCTCGGATCCCAATGTGGCTCTCTCGACTCAGCCGCCCGCTTTTACCCTGCAAATCCTACATGCCAGCGACTTGGAAGCCTCGATCGCTGCCGTACAAGATGCGCCGCGCTTCTCGGCGGTGGTGAATGCTCTGCGCCCCCAATTCCCAAATACGGTGGTGCTCTCCAGTGGGGACAACTATATCCCCAGCCCCTTCTACAACGCCAGCACGGATCGGTCTCTGCAAGGCCGTTACAACCTCACCCCTGGCAAAGCCGATATCGAGATCATCAACGCCATTGGCTTTGAGGCGGCTGCCTTCGGCAACCACGAGTTCGACCAAGGCACGCGCCAAATTCGCGACCTCATCCGGCCCGACACGGGCCGCGGCTACGCTGGGGCTCGTTTTCCCTATCTGAGCGCCAACCTCAGCTTCAGCGGCACCGGGGAATTGGCCAGCGCTGACTTTGCCGCCGATGGCCAAGAGGCCAGCTCTATCCGCGGCAAGATCGCCAAGACGGCGGTGATCACGGTAGGAGGGCAGCGGATCGGTCTGGTGGGAGCCACCACCACCCGTTTGGCGGCCATCTCTAGCCCCGGCCCCGAGGTGAGGGTAGAAGGCAGGGTGGACGATACTGACCAGGTGAGTGCCGCTCTAATCCAGGGCTTCGTCGATCAACTCACCGCTCAGGGCATCAACAAAATTATCCTCCTAGCCCATCTGCAACAGTTGCAAAACGAGGTAGCCCTGGCCAGCCAATTGCGAAATGTGGACATCATCATTGCCGGCGGATCCCACCGGGTGATCGCCAAGCCCACCGATCGCCTGCGCACTGATTTGCCCGATACCCGCACGGGTGACTACCCCATCTTGCGCTCCTCCGCCAGTGGTCAACCGGTGGCGGTGGTCAACACCGGCTCCAACTATCGCTACGTGGGCCGCCTGGTGGTCAGCTTTGACGCCAACGGGGTTATTGCCCGCATTGACCCGGTGAGCGGTGCCTATGCCACCGACGACCAAGGGGTAGCAGCTGTCAGGGGCACCCCCAATCCCGACGTAGTGCGGATAGCCAACGAAATTGGCAACATCATCCGCACCAAGGATGGCCGCACCTTTGGCTCCACCACCCAATTTCTCAACGGCCTGCGGGCAGAGGTGCGCACCGAGGAAACCAACCTGGGCAACCTCACTGCCGATGCCAACTTGGCCTACGCCAGAACGGTCGATCCTTCTACGGTTATCTCCCTGAAAAATGGCGGTGGCATTCGCGCTCCCATTGGGGCTACCACCGGCGGCGGCGGCGGTGAGCCGGTGCGGCGCATCCCACCGGTGGCTAACCCTGAAGCCGGCAAGCAGTCCGGTCAAATCTCTCAGCTGGACATCGAAACGGCCCTTGCTTTTAACAACGGCCTCTCTCTGTTGACCGTCACCGCTGAGGAACTGAAGCAGATAGTGGAACACGGGGTGGCGCAAACCCAGCCGGGAGCCACGCCAGGCCGTTTCCCGCAAATTGGCGGCTTTGCCTTTAGCTTTGATCCCTCGCGGCCACCGGGATCCCGCGTCCTCTCCTTGCGGGTGGATACGCCCACAGGTCGGGATGTGGTGGTGCGCAACGGCCAAGTGCAAGGGGATCCCAGACGCACCTTCCGCCTGGTGACCCTGGACTTCTTGGCCAACGGTGGGGATGACTATCCCTTCCCTCGCCTGTCTAACCCCAACCGGGTCAACTTGGCCCCCAGCTCTGGCATTACCTTCGACACCCCCGGCAGCGAGCAAGATGCCTTGGCTCGGTATTTGCGGCAGATCGGCGTGTTCACCCAAGCAGACACCCCGCCGGCCCAGGATACCCGCATCCAGAACCTGTCGGCCCGCCCCGATACGGTGCTGCAAGGGCTGTAGATTGGGTTAATGGACTGAGGCGGATGGATCCGGAGGAGTAGGGATTCCGATGCCAGACTCACTTCTTGCAAAAGGGGAGAGTGGCTTGGGTTAATTCCCTCAGCAACGCCATAGAAAATGTCTTGAGCTTTTTAGGAAAGACTACAGGAAGGGATCCCTGGCCAGTGTCAAGGATCCCTTTTCTTTTTCCTACTCCTATCCCTGCTGGTGTTACTTGGCAACGTTTACCGGGGTGCCCAGGCGGGCTGTAAACCTTGCGGGCATTGCCCACAATAGGTGGATTTGTATACGGATTGAGTTGCTTCCTCAAGGAGGAATCATTACCATCAAGGGTGACGTTCGCTCCTTTTGCTGTTCATGACTCTGGAGACGTTTTTTACCCAGCTCAACGCCAATGGCTTAGCCATTGCGCTTTTGCTCTTTGCCACCCCTTGGGTGGTTTGGGTTCTCTGCGACTGGATCCCAGGCCAATGGGAGGAGCCTTTTTTGCTCAGCTTAAGTATCGGCTTGGGAGCGGTAACTCTTGTCCTCTGGGCGGGCTACTTGGCCTATGCCACCAACACCGCCGGCTGGCAGGCGGTGGTGAAGCAGGCGGATATGTTCTTGCTGCTGGTGCCTCCCTGGACTTTTCTTAGCTCCATCTGGGTGGCGCGGCAGCGCATGCCTCTCTCGCGGGTGCCGGCTTTTCGCACCTTGCAAGGGATCGGCATTTTGGCGGCAGTCTATCTTATTTTTTCTTGGCTCAGTCGCCGGGTTTATCTTGTCTTTTTTTCCTACATGCCCTTTTCGGCTTTCTTGTGGATCCTGGCAGGGCTGTTGGGGGTGGCGTACATCGGCTATCGCATCATCTTCGGGGATCCGCCCAAGTACCCGCCTGAAACCTGAGGGGACGGACAGCAGGGACTAAAATCAAGGGAGACCTTTTGCAACTTGGCAATGGTGACCGTCCCTCTGACTTCAGCCCTGAATATCGACTACCGGCCTTTGCAGGAGTTGTTGTCGGCGGGAGCCTGGCTGGAGGCGGATCGGCTGAGCCTACAACTGCTATGTCGGGCGGCAGGAGAGGGGGCGGCGCGGCGGGGCTGGCTGTATTTTTCCGAGGTGAGCCGGATTCCGGTGGAGGATTTGCGAACGATTGATCACCTGTGGCGAGTGGCCTCTGGGGATCGCTTTGGCTACTCTGTGCAGCGACAATTGTGGTTGGGGGTGAATCGCAACTGGGAGCGCCTTTGGCCCCTCATCGGCTGGAAACAGGGCTACCACTGGACTCGCTACCCCGACGAGTTTACCTGGGATCTGTCTGCCCCCAAAGGCCACCTACCCCTTTCCAACCAACTGCGGGGGGTGCGGGTTCTGGAGGAGTTGCTCACCCACAAGGCTTGGGAAGAAGCTTCTGGCTGAGCATCCCTGGTTACTGGCTGAATCATAATTGGACTAGACTGTGGCCGAGCAACTGCAACTAACCCAATTTCCCAACTTGCCCATCGACCTGGCCCAGGCCTGTGAGCAGGCCATCCAGGCTACACGGCTGGCTATGCAAGCAGGATATCGCCGCCTGCTCATCGAGATCCTGGCCCCCGACATCAAGCCAGAAGTATTGTCCCGCCCGTTCTTGGAGCTGCTGCAACCGCCTGCTTTGGTGCTATTCAGCGATGCCGGCGGAGCAGCCCTGGCCCAGCGGGAGTGGGGATCCCTGCCAGAAGGGATTGAATTACAGAGCTTGACTTCCCGGACTCAACCTACCCCAGAACAGAGCATCCTGCTGGTGATGCCCGCGGTTTACAGCTTGGATCAGGTGGAGCGGGTTTGCCAAGCGGTCAGCAGTGGGGATCCCTCTGGGCTGGCTTCCAAAGGACGGGATCCCAAACCCGTCGTGCTGCTCAACCCCCAATTGCAGGATGCCGCCACCGTGGGTGTGGGTCTGGCCGGTCGCCGTCTGCGCCAGCGGTTTCTGAGCACCTTCGAGACCAGCTACTACCTGCGCTCATTGGTGGAGGGAGCCCTGTTTCGCGCCTATCCGGATCCCTGGAGCGTGTGGCAGCAGGAAGAGCCCGGCCTCTACAGCGTCTTGAAGACTTTTATTGCCCAGCCCACCGGCGAGGAAGTGGCCGAACTGTTCAGGGCCAGCAAGGGAAAGGATCCCTGGTGGAGCTGGCGGCGCTGGCTGGGCGGGATCCCATGATCGACCCGCAGCTGCAAGACTGGTGGTCGCAGCAACGACTCACCCAGCTCAACTACCACAACCTATCCCTAAGTGGTGCAGGCGTGTCCTTGCAGGTTATTTTACAGGCATTTAAAAACTCAGGAGTGGTTTGGTATTCAAGGATTTACGGAGATTATCAAGACAACGTCTTATTGTTGGCCGCTTTCCCCACTGCCGAACTGCTATCTGAGCGGGTGAGATACACAGAGCAATCTCCGATCCAGAAACTCTGCGGAAATATCTTTTCCGATGCTCTTATAGAATATGTACTAACCGATACCATCGCCTCTGAATTGGGAATTAGGTTTGAAGGAGATGACTTTTTCGTCGAACGTCAAGACAGATTTGAGAATAAGGTTGTCTGGCAAATCTACATTCACGACAACTGCTTCTTCCACATCGAACCCTTAGGGAGCGAGCTGCTGGGCAGGATTGTAAACTGTGTTCTTGAGCAACACAGCTTCTACTTAGGACAGGAGATTGACTGGTCAGAGATCTCGGCAGCGCTGCATAGGCAGTTGCTCGCTTCAGGCAAAATCGAGATCCAAAGCGATCCCAAGAGACAAAATCTCTGGATCCCGCAGTTAGAAGGAAAAAAGTGTCTTCTTGGATCTCTTTTCCAGTTTGGCCAAGGTACAGTGGTTATTGAAGGCGGAAAAGCCCGTTTTAGGGAGAGACACACGACCTCCTGAAAAGTTCTGACTGTTGGATTTCACCTGCAAACTACAGTACAGCTTTTTCCGACTTCATGAGAGTTCTGTAGCCAAGCAGGATCCTTATCTAATAACTACATCTCCCCTCTACTTTTAGGAAAGGGGTTTCCCTTGCGAGAGGAGCTAGGGGCAGGGGGAAGCTGTCTCAAGCTATTCTGAAACGATCCTAAAGCTCCAATCCAGTTTCAGTTTCGGTGGTAGGATCACTACACGCTAGGAGTGTCTGGGGATCCCCCCCAGGCTGAGATTACATCCTCAGAACCTGATCTGGTTCATACCAGCGTAGGAAAGCGAGCACTGGAGTTGACAACATGCGCAGCGAATGGGTTGCCCGTCGCCGTGGGCAAGCAAATGTAACGCAGATGCACTTTGCCCGTCAGGGCGTGATTACCGAAGAGATGGAGTATGTGGCCCAGCGGGAAAACCTGCCGCCGGAACTGATCCGCTCGGAAGTGGCCCGGGGTCGCATGATCATCCCTGCCAACATCAATCACACCAACCTCGAGCCGATGTGCATTGGGATCGCTTCCCGGTGCAAAGTCAATGCCAACATTGGCGCTTCCCCTACTTCTTCCGGCTTGGCCGAAGAGCTGGAAAAGCTGAAATTGGCCATCAAATACGGCGCCGATACCGTTATGGATCTGTCCACCGGCGGGGGCGATTTGGATGAAATTCGCACAGCCATTATCCAAGCTTCTCCAGTGCCCATTGGCACGGTGCCCATCTACCAGGCCCTAGAAAGCGTGCATGGCAATGTCGAAAAACTCTCGGCAGAAGATATCTTGCATATTATCGAAAAGCAGGCCCAGCAAGGGGTGGACTACATGACCATCCATGCCGGGATCCTGATCGAATATCTGCCGTTGGTACGCCACCGCCTGACGGGAATTGTTTCTCGTGGGGGTGGGATCCTGGCCCGTTGGATGTTGGCCCACCACAAACAAAACCCGCTTTATACCCACTTCCGCGACATTATCGAGATTTTCAAGAAATACGATGTTTCTTTTAGTCTGGGAGATTCTTTGCGACCGGGATGCTTGCACGATGCTTCTGATGAGGCGCAACTGGCGGAGTTGAAAACCCTGGGCCAGTTGACCCGCATGGCTTGGGAGCACGATGTGCAGGTGATGGTAGAAGGGCCGGGGCACGTGCCGATGGATCAAATTGAATTTAACGTGCGCAAGCAAATGGAGGAGTGCGACGAAGCTCCCTTCTACGTTTTGGGGCCTTTGGTAACCGATATTGCGGCAGGCTATGACCACATCAGCTCCGCCATTGGAGCAGCCTTAGCCGGTTGGTACGGGGCAGCCATGCTTTGCTATGTCACCCCCAAAGAGCACCTGGGTTTGCCCAATGCTGAGGACGTGCGCAACGGCCTCATTGCCTACAAAATTGCCGCCCATGCTGCCGACATTGCCCGTCACCGGCCTGGGGCCAGGGATCGCGATGATGAGATGTCCAGAGCTCGCTATAACTTCGACTGGAACCGGCAGTTTGAATTGTCTTTGGATCCAGAACGCGCCAGAGAATATCACGACGAAACCTTGCCGGCAGATATCTACAAAACGGCAGAGTTCTGCTCCATGTGTGGGCCAAAGTTTTGCCCTATGCAAACCAAGATGGATGCAGAGGCTTTGAGCGAGCTGGAGCGGTTCTCGGCCGCGCAGCCAACAGGATAAGTCTTGGTTCATCCCCAATCCAATGGGTTGAAACCATCTTCTGTCCTGCCTATGGACTGGATTGGGATCCCAGCCTCAAGCTGTCAAAAAGTTGGGTCTAAAGTTCTGTCCTACCGCAGGGATCCCTACCCTTCGGGGTGGGGAGTGTGTCAAGCTGATCTGTAGAAGAACCATTGCAGTTGGCTCAATTGAGCACAGAGGATGACATGGCACTTAGACAACTCGGGCATGTCGCCATCCGGGTAGAGGACATTCCCAAGGCGGTGGAGTTCTACCAAAAGCTGGGCATGGTCAACGTCTGGCAGGATCCCGACTGGGCCTACATGAAGGCAGGAGAGGATGGGCTGGCACTGCTGGGGCCGGGCTATCGCGCAGCAGGGCCCCACTTTGGCTTTGTCTTCGACAACCTGGAGGAGCTTCGGCAAGAGCACCAGCGCCTGAAATCCCAAGGGATCCTGGTGGGGGAAATCCACAGCCACCGGGATGGCACTGCCTCTTTCTATGGCAAGGACCCCGACGGCAACCTGTTTGAGTTTTTGTATGAACCTGCGGGGACTTTCGACAGGGCTAGGTCAGCTCAAGCAACAGCTTGACCGATAGAGCTCCAAATACCCTTAATTCGCCCAGCCTAGACGACAAAAGACGAAGGGATCCCCTCCTACACAAGGGATCCCCCCTTTTGACCAGCATTTACCCGACTTGAGCCAGTGGGAGTTGCCCGGTCAGTCGCCAGATCTGCTGGAGGTTTGCACGTACAAAATCACCAGGAAGATGGCGGGCACCAGAACAACTAAGAGGGTGGCCAAGATGCCCAGGTAGTTCGTCTCCATAACTCACAAATGCCACAAGCCCAACTGGCAGTCAGCATACCACTCTGAGGTGCGACTTGCCCAAAGGGAAAACAGGCGGGCCAAGGCTAGGGCTTTGTTTTGACGGAAACATCCCCCAGCACTTTGGTCTGGCAGGCAAGGCGGTAGCTGTCGGGCTTGCGCTTGAGCTTGCGGTTTTCTGCCTCGGTGCGAGGGGAGAGATGCTCGGATCCCTCGACAATCTCCACCACACAGGTGCCACATTGGCCGTTGCCGCCGCAGTTGAGCAGCTTGGCCATCATTTTGTAGAGATCGATCTGGTTTTCCAGAGCCTTCAGGCGCAGGTTAGCGCCTTCAGCGACGAAGATCTCTCGGTTCTCGTTGACGAAGCGGATCGTTGCCATACCCCTGCCAGAAACCACGACACCTTTCAGCCTGAGCCAGGAGAGCGCTCACAGTTGCTAAGTATTGTAACATTTTAAGTCATATTTTTAATCTCTGGCGAGAGATCTGGGAAGATGATGCCTAAAGTGAGACGGCATCCTGCCTGAAGCCACTCAGGTCGGTAGCGTTTCGTTATACTGTTTGATGCCCGTGATGGAAATTCTGAGAGCGATATCCTCTTGGGTGCGCTCAGGGGTTCAAGCGGGTGCGGCACCCCTCGACTCTGAAGAAACTGCTCAGGTCAGGATCCCAGGTAAGATGTCGGCTTAATTGTTTGACTGGATATCGCGTAAGTGTTGGAGAACTAAGTGTTGGAGAACGTGGAGGACCGAGCTTTATGGGACTACCGTGGTATCGGGTCCATACGGTTGTACTGAATGACCCAGGTCGCCTAATCGCGGTTCACCTAATGCATACCGCTCTGGTAGCAGGTTGGGCCGGGTCGATGGCGCTCTATGAAACGGCCATTTTCGATCCGTCGGATCCTGTCCTAAATCCGATGTGGCGTCAGGGCATGTTTGTCATGCCATTTATGGTTCGCCTGGGGGTGGTCAACTCCTGGGGCGGTTGGAATATCTACGGCGAGAGCGTAGCCAATGCGGGCTTCTGGACGTTTGAAGGGGTAGCTACTGCTCATATCGTTTTGTCCGGATTGCTCTTCTTGGCGGCCTGCTGGCACTGGGTGTACTGGGATCTGGAGCTGTTCCGGGATCCCCGCACCGGCGAGCCGGCTTTGGATCTGCCGAAAATATTTGGGATCCACCTGCTGCTGGCCGGGATCCTCTGCTTTGGGTTTGGCGCCTTTCACCTGACGGGGGTGTTTGGCCCGGGGATGTGGGTGAGCGATCCCTATGCGACGACGGGACACGTCCAGCCGGTAGCACCGGAATGGGGGCCAGCCGGTTTTAACCCCTACAACGCCGGAGGGGTGGTGGCCCACCACATTGCTGCAGGCATCGTGGGCATCATTGCAGGTCTATTTCACATCACGGTACGCCCACCCCAGCGCCTCTATCGCGCTCTGCGAATGGGGAACATCGAGACGGTGCTTTCCAGCTCGATCGCGGCGGTGTTTTTTGCCGGTTTTGTGGTGGCCGGAACCATGTGGTACGGCAGCGCCACTACCCCTGTGGAGCTGTTTGGTCCCACCCGCTACCAATGGGATTCTGGCTATTTCAACCAGGAGATTAACCGCCGGGTAAATGCGGCCATGGAAGCCGGGATGACCCGCAGCGAGGCCTACAACTCCCTGCCCAAATCTTTGCTCTTCTACGACTACGTGGGCAACAGCCCGGCCAAGGGGGGTCTGTTCCGAGCTGGCCCCATGAACAAAGGGGATGGCATTGCCATCGAGTGGCTGGGCTACCCGGTGTTCCGTGACCGCGAAGGGCGCGAGCTGACGGTGCAGCGGATGCCCAATTTCTTCGAAACCTTCCCGGTTATTCTGCGGGATGCCGATGGCGTGGTGCGGGCAGACATTCCTTTCCGTCGGGCGGAGTCGCGCTACAGCTTTGAGCAGGTGGGGGTGACTGTGGAGTTTTACGGCGGCAAGCTGGACGGCCAGGTGTTTACCGACCCGGCAACGGTTAAGAAGTATGCCCGCCAGGCCCAGTTGGGTCAGTTGTTTGAGTTCGACCGAGAAACCCCCAAGGCGGACGGCACCTTCCACACCAGCCCCCGCGGTTGGTTTACCTTTGCTCACGCCGTCTTTGCCCTGCTGTTCTTCTTTGGCCACATCTGGCACGGCGCTCGCACTCTCTTCCGCGATGTGTTCGCCGGTATTGACCCCAATATGAGCGAGGAAATGGTGGAGTTCGGCGTCTTCCAGAAAGTAGGGGATCCCACCACTCGCAAGGTTCAGGAAGCCTAGAGCCCTTTTCGGCGATGCCGTCGGCACTCTGCTTCACTTTGGAGATGGGGTGCTGGCGGCTCCGAGTTAATCTGGAATCAAGCCCGCTTAGAAATGGAGGTTTTGTATGGAAGCCATCACCTACACCTTTATCCTGTTTTTGACGTTGGGCCTTCTGTTTTTCGCGGTCGCCTTTCGGGAAACTCCGAGAATTACCAAGAAGTAACCCAGGGTAGTGGCTGCCGTTCCTGCTGTGCCGGGCTCAAGCAAGGCAGAGGGAAGGTCAGTCTCTTTTGAGATTTGTGGTTTAGGCTTAGTTCTGGATGGGGCCGGAGCTCTCTCCGGCTTTCCTATTTGCGGTTGGGTAGCGGCAACTCGGAATGGAGTGATTCCAAAATAAGATTCCAAAATAAATAGTCAAGTAGCGGCAACCTGAGGATCCTTCCTTTTGGGAGAGGAGGGGGGAGTTCTCAGAGCTACTGAGACCCTTTTCGGTACTCTTCAGTACTCTGTAGGAGAACGCTTGTCCTACTGCTCAAATTGAACTCGCTAAGGATGCCTTAGGATGGCTTTTGGGATCCCAGAGACAGCTTAGCTTGGGTTCAGATTCAAGATTGGGTTAACGATGGCAACAGTGCTGCTGGTGGAAGATGATCCGATCAACGCCCGTGTTTTTGAGAAGGTGTTGCGACGGCGGGGAGGTTTTGAGGTCTTTCACAGCCAGGATGTGGAGCAGATTTTGAAGCTGGCCCAGGGGCACGAGGTGGATGTCATTTTGTTGGATGTTTCCCTGTCCCAGAGCACCTTTCGCGGCGAGGCGGTGGACGGGATCCGCATTGCCCAACTGTTGAAGGCGGATCCGAAAAGCAGCTCCATCCCCATTATTTTGGTGACGGCCCATGCGATGCGCGGCGACCGCGAGGCATTTTTGGCCCAGAGCGGGGCAGATGGCTACATTGCCAAGCCGGTGGTGGATCATGAGGAGATGGTGAATCAAGTTCGCCAGGTGTTGTCTCGAGGGCCGGGGCAGGGGTGAGTTCTCCTGGAGAAGAGTTAGGCGGCGAAGCTGCGCAAAATCGACTGCCAAAAGGGGATCCCATCTTGCCCTGGCAAATCGGGATCTGCTGCCCGCTCAGGGTGGGGCATTAAACCCAGAATCCGACCGCTGGGATCGCAAATGCCGGCGATGTTGTCCACAGAGCCGTTGGGCGCAACCGGAGCATAGCGAAAGACGATCTGCCCTCGATCCTGCAACTGCTTGAGGGTATCCGGATCACAGGTGTAGCGGCCTTCCCCATGGGCGATGGGCAGGGTTAAGGTGGATCCCTGGGGATACGCGCTTGTCCAGGGAAGATCCTGCCGTTCTATACGGATCCCCACTCGGTCGCAGATAAAGTGCAGGTTGGCATTGCGCACCAGCGCCCCCGGCAGCAGGCCCGCCTCTGTTAAGATCTGAAAGCCATTGCAAATGCCCAGCACATAGCCCCCTCGCGCCGCGTGCTCCTTCAGGGATCCCATCACCGGAGCAAAACGAGCGATGGCCCCACAACGCAAATAATCCCCATAGCTGAAGCCCCCCGGCAGCACCACCACATCCAGCTCCGACAAATCCGTCTCTCGGTGCCAGATCAGCCGCGTTGGGCAGCCCAAGAGGCCGCGGGTTACCCAGGCTACATCTCGGTCGCAGTTGGAACCCGGAAAAACAACAACGCCAAACCTCACGCCAGCCATTGGGATCCCTTGACGAGAGAAAAGAAGAGGGTGTGGTTGTAGCTATCCTAGAGAGCTTGAGACATTTTCCCAGTTTCTCTCCCCTAAGAAAAAACTGCGCTCCGTGAAATGGACAATTTCACAGTTGTTTGGAACGCCTCAAGTCAACCTCAAATCACCTGAACCCATCAAATCAGCCACCGATGGGATCCACTTGGATTTGATAAATCTCAATCACCGGGTTGGCCAGCAGTTGATGGCACAGCTCATCCACCTGGCGGTGGGCGGTCTCGGCGTCGGGGGCCTCTAGCTGCAGTTGGATATGCTTGCCAATGCGCACCTGCTGTACCTGGGTATGCCCCAGCTGATGCAAGCTGGACTGAACCGCAGCCCCGGCGGGATCGAGAACAGAGGGGCGTAGGTGAATCTGAATCTGGGCCTGGAACTGCATAGAATAAAGGCTGGATCTGTTACCAGTCTATCAGTCGGATCATCACAGCTTTGGGTTCAGTCATGGATGCGTCGCGCGTGGTGGCCATTGCCCACAACGTTTTCCGGGAAACGATTCGGGATCGGATTCTCTACCTGGTGATGGTATTTGCGGTGGCCATGCTGGGAGCCACTGTTTTGATCCCGCAGGTGGCCAACCAGGCCCACAACAAAATCATTGCCGACCTGGGGTTGGCAGCCATTCACTTCTTCGGCCTGATCGTGGCCATTTTCGTGGGCACAGGGCTGGTGAATAAGGAGATTGAAAGACGCACGGTGTATGTGCTGATCGCCAAACCCATGAGCCGGGCAGAGTTCATTGTCGGCAAGCATCTGGGCTTATCGGCGCTGCTGTCGGTGCTGGTGCTGCTGATGACAGTTGTGTTTCTGCTCAGCTTGCTGCTGGTGCAGGCCCCGATCCCCCTTTTGGCCATTCTCTGGGCAACAGTCTTCACTTTCTTAGAGCTGGTGCTGATTGTTGCCGCAGCCCTGCTGTTCGGGGTTTTCACTTCCTCGATTCTGGCCACCCTCTACACCATTGCCCTGTTCCTGATGGGCCATGCCAGCCGCGCCCTGCTGCAACTGAGCAAGCTGGTGAAAGATGCCGGATTTGGCAAACTGTTTGAGGTGATTTATTTGATCCTGCCAGATTTGGAGCGCCTCAATTTGAGAGATGCTGCGGTTTACGGCCAAGTTCCGCCCCCAGCAGAACTTCTCGGAGATGCACTGTACGGCTTGGTTTACACCCTTTTGCTGCTGATTCTGGCAGTGTTGGTGTTCGCCCGGCGTGAGTTCTGACGTTACCTCTTCCCCCATGCGTTTTTTCCACTTCTATACGCCCGAACAGGTGCCTTCATCTGGGATCCCAGAATGTGCAGTGGCCATTGATGTGCTGCGGGCCACCACCACCATTGCCACAGCGCTGGCAGCAGGAGCAGAAGCGGTACAGGTGTTTGCCCACCTGCAGCAGCTCCAAGAGGCAAGCCAAAACTGGCCGGCTTCCCAGCGGCTTTTGGCCGGGGAACGGGGGGGCAAAGCGGTGGCGGGGTTTGATCTGGGCAATTCCCCTCTCGACTACACCCCCGACCGCGTGCGGGACAAGCGCATCTTCCTGAGCACCACCAACGGCACGCGCAGCCTACAGCGCCTGGAAGGGATCCCGGTGGTGATCACAGCAGCCCTGGTGAACTTGGGGGCCGTGGTGGATTTTCTCAGACGGGGCTCCTTTGCCGAGGTGTGGCTGGTGGGATCCGGGTGGGAAGGGGCCTTTTCGCTGGAAGATACTGCCTGTGCCGGAGCCATCTTGCATCGCCTGGGCTGCTCTTTGAACCAGTTGGGCAACGACGAGACCTTGGCGGCCTTGGCCCTCTACCAAACTTGGCAGGACGATCTGCTGGGTTTGTTGAGACGCTCTAGCCACGGGCAACGGTTGTTGGGTCTGGGGCCGGAAAACGATAAGGATCTGGCCTATTGTGCCCAGCTGGATCGTCTCTCAGTGGTGCCCCGACAGGTTCAGCCTGGGGTTTTGGCCAGTGGCGGGTAGATTCTGGACAGGTGGAGCGACCTGTGGATCCCACCACCCTCTGAGCTGGAAGTAGGCGGCCATTGTCAGCATGGGCTGGATCTCAACAGGCCGGGCGTAGGCTTGGGGATCCTTCCACGCCAGATATGGTCTTCGGCTAACCTGCTTGTGCCGTGTCGGGAGCGATGCCCAGCGCTTTCTGGTGCAGCCACGCCTGCCATTCCCCTGGGATCAGCTTGTTGTTAAACGCATCGCCAGAAACAAACATATCCCGCTGATTCTGGGCCAACACAAAAATGGAGCGGCGATCGAAATGGGAAGTGAGCTTGTAGAGGGTGTAGGGGCCTTCTGAGTAGAGGGTCAGAGTTTCCTGATCCAGGCCATGGCGGCTGCTTTGGCCGTAGGCCCGCAAGACAATGTTGATCAATCGCTCATAGTGCATAGACCGCAGATTAGAAAGCTACACAGAACATAGACAGATATTACGGAAGCCGCTGCCAAGGCCCGAGCGGCTCAGGTGAACCCAGCATAACAAATCCCCCTGGATGGCCACGCAACGCTAACGCGAATGAAAACGCGAATGGACAAGATGCAGCGTCAAATGGGGTAAGAAAATGCGATAGAACTTAGGGCAGACCCTCATGTAACCCTCTTGCACAGGCAACCCCCCATGGCCAACATGGCGCCCCGCCCACCCCACCCCACAGAGCCTGTCCGCATTGGCATTGTCGGCGCTTCCGGCTACGGAGGGGTGCAGTTGGTGCGGCTGCTGAGCGAGCACCCTGGCGTGCAGATCACCTACCTGGCTGGGCAAGACAGCGCCGGCAAGCGCTACGGGGATCTCTATCCCCAGTTGGCCCAGGCGGTGGATCTGACCGTTCAGCCGGTAGAGGTGGATCGTATTGCCGCCAACAGCGATGTGGTGTTTTTGTCTCTCCCCAATGGGCTGGCTGCCGAGCTGGCCCCGCCCTTGCTGGCCAAGGGGTGCAAAGTCTTAGATCTGTCGGCGGATTACCGCTTTCGCAACCTGGCCACCTACCAATCTTGGTACCGCATGGGTCAGACGGATCCCAACTGGCCCAGCCCTGCCTATCGCCAGGCCAATGAGCAGGCGGTCTATGGGTTGCCGGAACTTTATCGCGAGGCGATTGCCCAAGCCCAACTGGTGGGCTGTCCCGGCTGCTATCCCACTGCCTCGTTGTTGGCGGTTGCTCCTCTGCTGCGGCAGGGGTTGGTGGAGCTGGACAGCCTCATTTTCGATGCCAAATCCGGCGTTTCGGGGGCAGGTCGTACCCCCAAGGTGGGATCCCTGTTTGCCGAAGTGGACGGCTCTCTGGCAGCCTATGGAGTGGCCCAGCACCGCCATACGCCCGAGATCGAGCAAGCCTGCACCGACCTGACCCACACCCCCATCACCGTGCAATTTACGCCCCATCTGGTGCCCATGGTGCGGGGGATCCACGTCACCTTGTATGCCACTCTGCGGGATCCCGGCTTTGTGGGGGAAGATTTGCTCACCATTTACAATGCTTTCTATCGCCAATCTCCTTGGGTGAAGGTGCTGCCGCGGGGGGTTTACCCGCAAACCAAATGGGTCTCCGGCACCAACACCTGCATGATCGGGGTGGAGGTGGACAGCCGCACCAACCGCGTTATTGTCCTGTCGGTGATCGATAACCTGATGAAAGGGCAAGCCGGGCAGGCAGTGCAGTGTCTCAACCTGATGATGGGATGGCCGGAAACGTTGGGTTTGCCTCGGCTGGCGTTTTACCCCTAGCTATAATGCCGGTAATCCCCTTGAGGCCGGTTCTGTCCATGTCTGAACCTCTGGATCCCGCTTTGCCCCAAAATGCCTCGCCCAGCGCAAAGGTTGCCTCAGATGCCGTCAATGGCGCTGCTGAGGGCCTGAACTGGGAGGAGCTGTGGCGGCAGCTGGAAGCGGGCTGGCAGGATCTACCCCGTCGCTCCGAAGAGACGGTGCAACAGACCCTGGCTCGCCTGCAACTGGAGTGGGGCGGGCTGTGCCGAGAGGCGCGGGATCGGCTGCAAAGCGCTCTGGAACAGTCGAGAACGGCAGGATCCCCAGAGCCCATCCACCGAGAGCTGCAAGCGCTCTTGCCCCTGCTTAACCCCTGCCAATGGGAAGTGGTCATTGGCTCTTTGCGGCAGGCTGCGGATCGCGCCTGGGTGGCCAGCTTGCTGTATCACGGCTTGCAGGAAGCGGCCTATCCAGAGGCGGAAAGCCACGGGATCCCTTCTTGGGCTCGGACGCTGACCTCTGACCAACGCTCTGCTCTGGAGGCGATGAGTGCCCGTGCCTATGGCAACAGCCGCCTGCCTTTGGTGATGGACAAAAGCGGCCAGATTCAAGTAAAGGCCTCAGCCGCCTTGTTGGCCGCCTTGATCGCCATCGAGATCGGCAGTGTGGGTTCGGCAGGTGCCTTGTCCTTGCTGGGCACACCGGAGCTGCGCAAGCTCTTGAATGCCGAGGGCAAGCTGCGGCGAACTGGCTTAAAACAGGGACGAACTGCCCTCACAGAAGAAGAATGGCAAACGCTGCGCCGTTGGCTGGATCCCAAGGGATCTCCTCCCGACTGGTATCTCAATCTCACTCAAGTGGGGATCCAGACCACCCAAGTGGGGGACTATGCGGCACGGCGGCTGCGGGAGTTTTTCCAGAGTGAGTGGATTAAGCTCGTGATCCCCCCCTTGTATCACCTGGTCATCGATGCAGTGCGGCTGCTGACGGGAGAAGTGTTTCTCAGCGTGGGCACCACCCTGGAATCGGCTTTGGAATCGGCAGAGGCAGGGCGGCGACTGGAGTTGGTGCTACAAGCCTTGCCCCAAGCGCGGAATATTCCCAGCCCCGACCGGATCCAAGCTGCCATCCCCGCTGTGGTGGAAGCTGCCGAGAAAATCCTCAGACCCCTGCTGGCCCGCCAGTTAATGACGGTGGCGGACATCTTCGATCCGCCCATTCGCAACGAGAGCTTAAATGAATTGGGGCGGCAGCTCAACCTCTGGAACCCCTTCCAGTTTCTGCTCACCTGGAGCACGGCTGGCTGGCTGGAGGCCCTTCTGGATCAGATCAGCGAGTTGCAGCAGACCTACCCAGAAATGCCCCTGTGGGAGAGCTATCGCCAGGGCCTTGAAACGGCAGTGCAAGCTCCACGGGTGATGGATCAGGCGGAGGCTCTGCGTCTAACGGCCAAGAGTCTGGATCCCAAGTTGGATCCCTTGGAAGATTGAGTAGATGATGCATAGGGAAGAAAATTTCCTACAGCATCCACAAAGTGAGGCTGGCAGGCTAGGTGGAATCTTTTCTACGCCAAAGACAAATCTGCACGGGTTGTAGAGGGTGGCCGGCGGACTGGTCTGATACATTTACGCTGAACACTGCTG
>NZ_JANSHS010000063.1:0-6249 GCF_047461695.1 Synechococcus sp. R6-7 | reverse complement strand
CTGACGCACGCGCCCTACCGCTATGGTCATCTGAACTACTCCTTAAAGACGTCTAAATGAATGAGGACATTAATGAAACTACAAAGTTTGCTTCTTCGAAGCAAGAGCGGAGCCTAGGTATAAAGACTCAACCCTCGGGTCTTTTGCCTCAGTTTCTTTGAACGGCTCTTTGGCGAGAACTGCCTGGGAACTTTCCAGTGGGTTAGAATTCCCAGCGCTCCAAGACCCTATCGAGAACCGTTTCCAGGGCTCACGAGGCCCAACAGAGCATTTGAGAGCCACCGGACAAGTTTTACGGCTGTAGGCATTACAATTTAGCCTATGCCGGTAAAGACTTGTAAATTGCTTTCATTATAGAGGCGGATAGCCGGATCTCATCAAGTCTGGGAGAACGACTGTTTTTCGAGGAGTTGGGTTTGGGCCGCTACACCCTTGGAGTGAAGGCCAGGGCTTGGGATCCGATATCCTGAGAAGGCGATGTATCCCATTTGCGAGGAAGCTGAATCTATGGCTGGCGAGATCTTCACCATTGCTGGACTCTGCATTGTGCTGACCCTGGTGGGCGTGGCACTTGGATATGGGATCCTAAGGGTGACCCAAGGGGGGGCAGAGTGAGGGTTCTCCAAAAGCCCTCCCTTCAGTTGTCGGGGGTTTCTCCCGATCCCGCTCGGCCCTTGTCACAGCCTCGTGTCAATTGGCCACCTGGATGTGAAGTGGGTGACGAAAAGATGATAGGCCCATGAAGATTTGTGTTGTTGGCGCCGGGGCGGTGGGAAGTCACTTGGCCATATGCCTGGCTCGGTCGGGCTTTCCCGTCAGTGTCGTGGCCCGTGGAGCTCACCTGCAGGCCATCCGCACCCAAGGTCTGAAGCTCATCCGGCAGGGGGATCCCTCCCAAACCTGGGTAGAGCGGTTGACAGCCACCGACGATCCGGCTGCCCTGGGCCCACAGGACTGGCTGATAGTGACGGTCAAGGCCCACAGCTTGCCGCAGCTTGCCCCTCGACTGGGATCCCTGTGTGGCCCCGACACCCCCATTGTGATCGCCCAGAATGGTATCCCCTGGTGGTACTTTTACCGGCATGGGGGCGAGTTTGAGGGGCATTCCCTGACTTCCGTGGATCCAGAAGGGGTTATCGCTGCTCATTTGCCGATAGAGCGGGTGATTGGCTGTGTGGTGTACATTGCCGTGCAGTTGGCAGAGCCGGGAGTGGTCTTGCACACAGGGGGTGGGCGCTACATTCTGGGGGAGCCGGATGGATCCCTGTCAGGACGGCTGCAGTCCTTGGCCGCCATCTTTGAACAGGCGCAGCTTGCCACCACTCTCACCTTGCAGATTCGGGCCGAGATCTGGCAGAAACTGTGGGGCAATGCCGCCTTCAATCCCATCAGCGCCCTCACCCGGGCTGCTCAAGATGAAATTGCCCAATACCCACCCACCCGTGCTTTGGTTCGGTCGGTGATGCAGGAAGTTGAGGCTGTGGCCCAAGCTCTGGGGATCCGGCTGCCGGTCTCTTTGGAAGAGCGGCTAGAAGATGCAGCCCGCGTGGGATCCCATCGCACCTCGATGCTGCAGGATATTGAGCTGGGGCGACGGACGGAGATCGAGGCCATTGTGGGAGCCATCACCGAGCTGGGGCGTTTAGTGGGCGTGCCCACTCCCCATTTGGATACTCTGTATGCTTGCGTCAAGCTGCTGGAGCGCTCTCTTTAGGCTCTTGCAGGGAGCGGTAGGGTCGCTACCGAACGGCAGAGAAACGATTCGTTTGCTGGATCCCAGGCTCCCCCCTGGGGAAGTGGCTCGAACTCTAGAATGGCTGTAGCCTCGAACTGACGAGGAAGCTGAAGGTGGCTGTCCATTTTTCTCCGACTCAACCCAACTGAAATCACAGCATTTGAATTAGCAAATGATGCTTGAAAACTCCATCGTGCTCATCACCGGAGCCAGTAGCGGCATTGGGGCCGCTTGTGCCACCCTTTTTGCCCGTTCTGGAGCCCGCCTGATTCTGGTGGCCCGCCGTCAGGATCGACTGCAGGAACTGGCTGGGGAATTGCAGCAGGCTTACGGCACTCCTTCCTACCTGCTGGCTTTGGATGTGCGGGATGGGACAGCCGTGCAGCAGGCGCTCCAATCTCTGCCCTCGCCGTGGGCCGACATCGACATCTTGATCAACAATGCCGGTTTAAGTCGTGGCTTAGACAAGCTCCACATGGGGGCCTTGCAAGATTGGGAAGAGATGATCGATACCAACCTCAAGGGGTTGCTCTATGTTACCCGCGCCGTTTTGCCCGGCATGGTGGAGCGAGGTCGAGGCCATGTGGTGAACATCGGCTCCATTGCCGGTCGGCAGACCTACCCAGGTGGCGCTGTGTATTGCGCTTCTAAGGCCGCCGTGCGGGCCATCTCCGAGGGGCTGAAGCTGGATTTACTGGGCACCCCCATTCGCGTCACCGAGATTCAGCCGGGCCTGGTGGAAACCGAGTTCAGCCAAGTGCGCTTCCGTGGGGATCGCGCCCGTGCGGCAGCAGTGTATCAGGGCCTCACCCCCTTGACGGCGATGGATGTGGCTGAAGTGGTGGTGTTTGCGGCAACCCGTCCCCCCCACGTGAACATCAGCGAGATCTTGCTTGTGCCCACCGACCAAGCCAGTACCACCCTCGTACATCGTCGATAAGAGGCCGGCAACCGGGCTTTCGCCTCCACTCTTGCTTCCCTGAGCGACAATGGCAGCAAAGGTGGTGGGAACATGGGACTGGAAGCCGGGATCCTGATCGGGTTGGGAATCGGTTTGCTTTGCACGTTGCTCCTGCTGTGGCAGACTCGGCGCCGTTTCAGACGCGAATTGCAGCGGTTGGGATCCCTGGTGCATCTGGCCATGCCCCTCCACTCCCTGGAACAGATGCTCAGCTTGCTCAGCCGTTATCTTCGCCAACAAGATCTGGATTGGGCCAACCAAAAACAGCAACTGCAAAACTGGCAATACCTGAGTCAGCGGCTCCCTTGGGGATATCTGCGGGTAGACGAAAACAACGTGGTGCTGGAGTGCAATCCTGCCGCCCAGCGCCTGCTGCGCATCAGCCAATGGCAGCCGGGCATCAAGCTCTTGCTGGAATGGGTGCGCTCCTATGAGTTGGATCAGCTCATCGAGGCTACCCGCCGACAGGAGACCGCTGCTCCTGTCCAAAGTCGCGAATGGATTTTCTACCCTTCCGGTGGGGATGGCAAACCGATTCCACTGCGGGCTTGGGGGTTGCTCCTGCCGCAAGCGCACGTGGCCATTTTTTTAGAAGACCGGCTGGAAGCAAAAATGCTGGCCCAACAGCGGGATCGCTGGGCTTCGGATGTGGCTCACGAGCTGAAAACCCCCCTCACCTCCATTCGCTTGCTGGCCGAAACTTTACAAAGCCGGGTCGATGCCGCTCAAGCAGTCTGGGTGGAACGATTGCTAAATGAAACTCTGCGCCTGAGCCATTTGGTTCAAGACTTGCTCGAACTCAGCGCCCTCAATTTGGGAGCCGCATCCCGCTCTCAGTGGCGCTGGGTGGATCTGGCAAGTCTGGTGCAGGAAGCCTGGCAAAGTGTAGAGCCGTTGGCCAAGCCTCGACACCAGGAACTGCACCTGAGCGGATTGTCCCAGATTTACCTCTGGGGAGATGAGCAACGCCTATACCGCCTCATCCTCAATCTCTTGGACAACGCCGTCAAGTATGGCAAGCCCGACTCTCCTATCCATGTGGTGCTTTCGGAGCAGGGATCCCAGGTGCAGTTAGAGGTGTACGACCACGGCCCCGGCCTGCCAGAAGATCAATTTGAGTTGGTCTTTCAGCCCTTTTACCGCACCGACACTGCGCGGGCCCGCAGCAAAGGCGGAACCGGCCTAGGGCTGGCAATTGTGCGACAAATTGTCGAAGTTCACGGGGGCACCATCCAACTGCGCAATCACCCGCAAACCGGTGGGCTGTGGGTTCAGGTGGAACTGCCCCGGAAGCACCTGGATCCCTTGTGAAACCCGCCCGAAGACGCTCGCGTCAGTGGCCCGCAGCCGGAGTCTGGACGAGAATCGCTCAAGATTTCCCTGCTGCAGGGCTATCCATCTCAGGGGTGATCCCCTAGAATTGGGGTAGGTAATCTTTACAGTTCATCTTAAGCAGGCATTCGGAATGGGTACTGACTATCATTCCGCAGACTTGTTGTCCGAACGGGAGCTGCAGGTCATTGAGTTGATTGCAGCAGGACTGACCAATCAGGACATCGCGGAACGCCTAGAGATCAGCAAGCGCACCGTTGACAATCACATCAGCAATATTTTGAGCAAGACCCGAACGGCAAATCGGGTGGCCTTAGTACGCTGGGCCTTGCAATGGGGAAAGATTTGCCTGGATCAGGTAAACTGCTGCACTTTGGTCGATGACAAAATTGCTTAGTCCCATCCCATTTTGCCGGTCAAGTGTCCAGCAAAGAGTGTTGAGCGGGGGGGTTTTGGTGACTGTATTGCCCAGAAGTTATAGTCATTTCAATGAGGAATGAAACTGTTCCGTTGCAGTGCTTCCTAGCTCTTCTCTCTCTTAGGGAGAGGGATTGGGGGGCTCGCGGAAGTGATGCGGAGCATTTGGGCGACACCGCGGAGTAGTTAGGAAGCGTCTTAATCTAACTTGAAGTGACTATACTTGAGTTGTTTTGAGCTACGTTGATTGGGTTGTCATACGTGAGCGTCCCCAAGCTGAAACGCTACGCTGTTCGCTACGATTCCATGCCTCTGATGGTTTATCGGGAATTGGCTGCCCATTTGGCTTGTGTTTCAGGGGTGAAAACGGAGCTGGAGTGGAAAAAAAACTCCACCTTTCGCTACCAAGACAGCCAAATAGAGGCATTGCATATTCATCAAGAACCCGATGCCGACATAGAACAAATTAAGCGTATTCTTGACCACTATGGAGCGTGGCAGTATAGCCCCTTAGAAGACTAGCTCTCTCTGCAACCCAAAAGGGATCCCTAGGGATAGGGATCCCCGGATGATTCCTCTGCAAGGTCTGGGAAAAACCAGTTCAGCGAGCAGCTTGGCCTTGGGCAGGCAGGTGCAGCTTACGAGCCAGGCCCAATCTCGCCAACAGCCAAATGGCCCAGTAGGTCATGTCGATCTCCCACCAACGTAAACCGGCCTTAACGCACTTCGGGTCGGCATGATGGTTGTTGTGCCAGCCTTCACCATAGGTTAGAATGGCCGCCCACCAAAGGTTACGGGCATTGTCGTCGCTCTCGAAAGTCCGGTAACCCCAGAAGTGGCTGGCCGAGTTGATCAACCAGGTACAATGCAGCAGCAGCACTGTCCGCACGAAGATACCGTACACGACGAATGACCAGCCCCCCAGCAGGTAGAGTATTGCAGCCAACGGCAGTTGCAAAAGCAGAGCATACCTATCCAGCCAGCGGTAGAAGGGATCCCGAGCCAAGTCCGGCGCAAAGGCAAAATACTTCTCAGGGTTAAAAAATTCTTCGCGGTGGTAGATCAGCCAGAGTATGTGGCTCCACCAAAAGCCCTTACGAGCAGAATAGGGATCCTTCTCCTCATCTTCGGTGAAGGCGTGGTGCTGACGATGGCCGCCCACCCAAAAGATCGGCCCCCCTTGAACGGCCAGGGCACCGAGAGTCGTGAAGACATATTCCAGCCACTTGGGCACCTGGAAACTACGATGGCTGAGCAGGCGGTGGTACCCCAAGCAGATGCCTAAGCTGCCGAAACACCAGTGGAGAAATAGGGCTACTCCCAGAGCGGGCCAGGAGAAGAAGAAAATGCCTCCCACCAAAGCCACCACGTGAAAGATGGCAAAGAAGAGCACATGTTCCCAAGCAAACCGAAAGGACTCTTGGGGCTCGGGCCGATTGAGCGGAGCGGGATGATTCAGCGATTGGCGAGAAAAAGAAATGGTCATGAACCCACAAAACCTCAGAAGAAGAAGTAGACTAGACTGACTAGGAAAGAGCCAAAACACAAAGCCCAAGTTAAGGCCGCCGGATAACAGCGGCCCAACGTGAAAACGGAGTCAAACCCCTGAAGACACCGCCATAGCCAGCGGTGACTTGCTATGTGCTCCGCTGTGATGAACTTGGCTACATAGGAAGAAGAGGAGCAGAGGCAACGCTGCCGACATCCTCTCGCTTGACATTAAGCCTAGCGGTATTCCACCGTAAATGCAAGCGTCACTTGCAGCCCGCCGCAATTCTTCAGCTAGAAATCGCAGGAGCCCCGC
>NZ_JANSHS010000062.1:0-8638 GCF_047461695.1 Synechococcus sp. R6-7 | reverse complement strand
CATGCCCACGGCAATGCCGGAAGAGCCGTTGAGCAGCAAAATGGGCAAGCGGGCCGGAAGAACGGTGGGCTCCGCCTGGGATCCGTCGAAATTGGGCATGAAATCGACGATCTCTTCCGACACCTGCTCCAGAAGCGCTGTGTGGCTCAGCTCCGCCAGCCGGCACTCCGTGTAGCGCATAGCCGCCGGCGGGTCATCATCCACAGAGCCGAAGTTGCCGTGTCCCGCCACCAGGGGATAGCGGCTGGAAAAGTCTTGCACCATGCGCACCAGCGCGTCATAAACTGCCTGATCCCCGTGGGGGTGATATTTCCCCAGCACATCCCCCACCACCCGTGCGCATTTGCGGTAGGGGCGATCCGGCGTCAGGCCCAGCTCGTGCATGGCATAGAGAATGCGGCGGTGCACCGGCTTTAAGCCATCCCGGACATCTGGCAAGGCCCGCCCGACAATCACGCTCATGGCGTATTCCAGGTAGGAGCGCTGCATCTCCCCCTGCAAATCGGTGGCAATCACCCGCCCTTGACGCGGCCCCCCGTTCGATTCGGATCCCAGTCCGTCGAGAGTCAGTTGCTGAGTCATGGCACAAAGGAGCGGAACGCTTTCCAGGTTACTCTATCCGCTTCTGCGGGCCCCGCGAGAGGGATCCCATCTCATCCCATCTCAATAGAGATAGAGAAGAAGCGAAGAAGTTGAGAGCAGACCGAACCCCGCAACTCCCGCCTCGTGCTATGACTTGAAGCGGCAGCACTCACCCCAACCCCCCCATGGTCGACACCCCCATCCGCTTTGGCACCGACGGCTGGCGAGCCGTGATTGCCGAGGGCTTTACTTTCCAAAACTTGGCCCTTGCCGCCCAGGCCAGCGCCCAAGTGTTGGCCCGCACCTACCCCGGCGAAGGGATCCTGGTCGGCTACGACAACCGCTTTCTTTCGGAACGCTTTGCCGCCCACACTGCTGAGGTGGTGGCCCGCCTGGGGATCCCAGTTTACCTCTCCACCTGTGTGGCCCCAACGCCGGCCTTTAGCTGGGGTGCCAAGGAGCGGGGCTGCCACGGCGCTTTGGTGATCACCGCCAGCCACAACCCCCCCCACTATTCCGGCCTCAAGGTCAAGGGGGGATTTGGTGGCTCCGTGCCCCCGGAAGTTACTGCTGCCATCGAGCAGGAGCTGCAAAGCCTCCAGCCTCTTGGATCCCACAAGGCCCCCATCCACACCTGGGATCCCTGGCCCGGCTACCTGGCTCAGCTCAGCCGCTTTGTGGATCTGGAAAAGCTCAAGGGATCCCCGGCCAAGATTTGGGTGGATGTCATGTTTGGCTCTGGCGCCGGCGGCCTCAAGCGCCTCTTGGGGGAGAAGGTCATTGAGTTGCAGGCGCATCGGGATCCCTTGTTTGGGGGATTTCCCCCCGAGCCCTTGCCCCAAAACCTGCAGGCTTCCGCTCAGATCATCGCAGCGGATCCGGCCCCCTTGAAAATGGGCCTGGTCTTTGATGGAGATGCCGACCGCATTGCCGCCCTGGATGGGCAGGGCCATTTCCTCAGCCCCCAGATCCTGATCCCCATCTTGATCGACCACCTGGCCGGGCGACGTGGCTTGCGGGGCGAGATTGTCAAAACCATCAGCGGCTCCGAGCTGTTTGTTAAAGTTGCGGAGCACTACGGCCTACCGGTTACGGAAATGCCGGTGGGCTTCAAGTACATTGCCGAGCGCATGATGAGCACCCAGGTGCTGTTGGGCGGGGAAGAATCGGGCGGCATCGGCTACTTGGGCCACATTCCCGAGCGAGATGCCCTGCTTTCGGCCCTGTATCTCATCGAAGCGGTTACGGAAACCGGCCAAGATCTCAGCACCATCTACCGGGCTTTGCAGGAACGGGAAGGGTTCACCTCTGTTTACCTGCGCCGCGATCTCCACCTCGCCGATCAAAATCAACAAACCCAGCTCTTCCAGCGGCTGCAAAAGGATCCCCCGGCTGAGATTTTGGGGCAGAAAGTGATCAAGCATTTCGACAAAGACGGCCACAAATTTACCCTTGCCGACGGCAGTTGGGTGATGATTCGCGGCAGTGGCACCGAGCCTCTGCTGAGGTTGTACTCAGAGGCGAAAGACCTAAAAGCAGTGAACGCCCTCCTGGATTGGGCAGCAACATTGGCAGCTTAGTTCAGATCCGAGTACCAAGCCCTACGATACTGATCCGAAAAGCACGGACTAAGCGCGCCCAGCCCCTGAGGAGACACGCTGGGGACTTTGGATTTGATGTGATCAGTTCCATCACCCCCTCCTAGCTTTGCACAGATTTCTTAGAGGCGATATTTGCTACTCGACTTTGACCGCTGCAAACTTCTGAGCTGCAATTGGGGGAGTCGAAGAGTTAGTAACCGTTACCAGTGCAGCAAAAGAAAAGCCGATTGGGTGTAGCTCAACAGTCTCACCCAAGATGGTCTTGGACATTCATACAAGCCAGGCATGTATCGTCTACTTAACTGTAATGTTCACACGTGCCTGCGCCGAGATAGGAGGACTAGAAGAGTCCGTAACAGTCACCAATGTCAAGAGAGTAGAGCCAATGGGGGCTGGACACTGCACCTTGATTGCCCCCGTTGGCCTGTCAAACGAAAAGCCATCTGGCGGTGGAGGTTCAGGCTCTGCCTTGAAAGTTAGGGGTCTAAGGACTCTACCTTGGATGGTAATTTTTGGACTTACGGTGACTAGCTTACCAAAGTTGTTGGTGCAATCTACTGAATCCCCATATTCAAGCTGGATAGAACCTACAGCTGATTTCACAGGAATCACAAAGTTAATATCACTGGTCAGGAAGTTGCTGGCAGTAGTTAAGGATGGGTTAAGCTTAATAGTGATGGAGCCAGTGAATACCCCGTCCGTTAGTCGAATAACTCCGAATTCTTGAGGCCCTTTGCTACCTTCCTTAAAGAGGAGAGTAGAGGTCGAAACAGTGAACGGAGCGCCCGCCCCAAAGGGGTTAGGAGTTCCGCTGACATCCAAAACAACCTGCCCACCAATCGGAGGGGCTGCGAGTTCGACCCTGACAACCTTGGTAGCCCCAACTATGTCATTATCGAGAAACTCTATCGTCGAAGGGGTAACCGTAATGGTAGGCGGCGCTTTCTGCAATACCTTAACCGGCACAAGAACATTCACACTGCCCACCGGGTAATTGACAGCTGTTGTGGCAGGGTCGCGGGTAACTATTATGGTGGCATTGCCTTCCTGAGTGGCCGGGATCAAACGGGTTAATGTAACTGTGGGCTTATCCTCGGATCCCGGTGGAATGACAACAGTTACGAAAGAGGCAGCTGTTGTAGAAACACCCACCACCTGTGGGTTATTGCTTTCCACCTTCAACACCAAACTGCCATTAGCAGGAGCTTTGGAAGGCGTAAGGGTTATAGTTTCGGTAGAACCAACAGTTGTGCCTTCCGCAAACACAACTTTTTCCGGCGTAACGCTAACTTTCTCAACAGGGAACGGAGGGGGGGGAGGAGGAGGGAAAGGAGTAAAAGGAACAGGGATCTCCGCCTTAATGGTGGGAACAGGAGCAGGAGAGGGAATCGGAGGAATGGTTGGGGCTGGGAGAGGAGGTTGGATAGCAATGGTAGGAGTTGGTAAAGGGATCCCTGGCGCTATGGGAGGTAAGCCTACCTCAGTGCCTCCGGTAGGCACGCTAGGAGTTTGAGGGGGGATTATTGGCCCAGGAAGAAGGCTGGTTACGCTCCTATCCTCCTTTGCCTGTTGGCAGCCAATCAAACTGGCTGTGGTGAAGAAAACAGCCCAGATACTGCCCAAAGTGTGCAACCAATCCTTCTTGATCTTCATCTCCTCGCACCTTCACTCACCAAGTTGACATTGCAGAGTTGGCCGAACTCCCAGCGAATAACACCGTTACGGATTAACCACCAGATTGATGGGAGGAGCTGCACTGGGTAGAGTCTGATTGTTCGACACAAATAGCAGCGGCAATGTGTAGATCCCAGGAGCCGTTGCTTGAATGGAGACGTTCACCTCGCAAGTAGCACCTGCTGCCAGAACTCCGCCCGAAAGGTTGATGATCCTTGTTCCCGGTATTGCGCCCAAAGTGCCCCCGCAGGTATTTGGATTGGCAATGCCGGCAGGTGTGGGAGGATTGGCCACGACCAGCCCCTCTGGCAAGACTGCCTGGAAGCTGAGACCACTCAAGGGAATAGCGCCAGCCACTCGGTTATCGACTACAAAGGTGAGGGTAACAGGTGTATTGACCGGCGCTGGATTGGGCAGTAGGAAGCGAGCAAACAGGGGCGACGGCCCTACAGGGATTGGCGTCGGAACAGGGGTAGGGCCTGAAGTAGGCGTAGGTACGGGCGGCAGAGGAGTAGGAGTTGGAGTGGGAGTTGGCTGAGGAAGGTTGCCACAGGGTGGAATGGCAAAGCCGCGCACCTCGTTTCGAGTTTCCCCCTCGTTGAAAACTGAGTCGTCAACCCGCAAAACTTGCCCAAATCCGTCCCGGATAGTTAGAACGAAAACAATGTCATCTCCTGTCAGTATCTCCCGGCCATCGATATTCCTAATTCCTTTCGAAAAAATCCTCAAGTCATCGAAAAACCTAGGATCCGTTGGAAACGTGTAGCTAAAGTTGAAGCCGTTAGCGTCAGTGAACGTGTTGCCTCTCCCAATCAGCAGGTTCCTAAACTGACTCAGGGCCTCAGGCCGGATTACGCTGGTAACATCCGTTCCACAAGTGATGTTCAGAACCTGGATGTCTACGCTTGCTATCCCTCCTCGAACAATTAGGTTGGTTAAATCCACCCTGTAAGAGAGCGATGCAAACGGCTGGTCGACGTTGAAGCCGCCCCCTGGCCCAAATTGAGGCGGATCCGGCAGATCGGGTTGAACTGGCGGCGGGGTGATGGGGGCAAAGTCCGGCCCGGGGCGAAAGGTGATGGGCGTGAGGTTGGGTGAAATGGTGGGAGCCACAGCCACGGGAGGAGGCGTGGATCCATCGGCGGTCAAGAGGGGCGGCAGCCCACCAGTAGTCTCGCTGCTACAACCAGTGACCAGGGCCAGCGAAGCCCAAGTTACCAGAAGGGAAAGGCCACCGCCGCCAAGGGCTGAGCCAGAACGTCGTTTCATTGGGGAAGTCTCCACTCACTCACACCACAGCAAATCTTTCCGACAGCGTCCAGCCGGGATCCACTGAATTTACCCCTGTACATTGACAAGCAAGATTACGAGGTATCCCGTTTGAAAGGGGGATGACTGCTGTTAGTTCTACTGCATTCCAGGGCGTTGTCAAGCGACCGGCAGAGCAAATCCAAGAAATTTTTCCGGAAATGGCCCATCCCCTAGATATGGGGTATCATAGCCTCGAGCAGGGGCGGCCAGCTTACCTGTAGCGTTGGGGTTGGGTGCCTTTCCCTCCATTTTGTGTGTGGATTTCCCCAGATTAGGGTGTGTGAGGAAGTGCCTTATGAACTTCAAAGGTCGCTCATTAGCGGTTTTGTGTGGAGTCTTGCTGCTAGGCGGCTGCGGAGAAGTTAATGAGTCTCCGACCTTGCCTGGGCCCGTCCAGGTGGATCCGGCTGCCTTTGTCTCGGCCCAGGAGTATCGCTTTACCCCCGGCTCGGTGCTGGAGACCACCAGCCTCCGGTTGGACTACGTCAATCCGAGGTTTGACAATGGGATCCCTGTGCGTACCAACCCCTTGCAGGGAAGCGGTGAAGCTCGCATCGCCAATGTTGAAGCCCGCATCTTGCCCGTGAACGAGATCCCAGCCAGTGAGCTGACAATCGACTCCACCCTTCGCTCCAGCACGCTGGCCATCCAAATTGGGCGAACCACACCGCTGGTGAATATCACTGCCTTTGGACCCAACGACGGCAGGCTATCTACGCAATTCAATATCGCCGGGCTGGTTGCAATTTCGACCCTCCCCAACGACCAGCGCATTCGGGTGAATACCACCTTCAGGGCTATCCGAGATGACGGCACTGCTTTAACGCTCACCGTGCGCCGCATTTTGGTGAGTAGAAATGGTAATCAAGTCGTCCTGGAGGGAGATTCTTCCCTGATTGTCCCCACTGTGGGTGTATTGTTTGAAAACGGTGGCCCTGGCCCCGGTGGTGAGATTTTGGCGCCTGGCTCCTTTGTCAACCCTCCTCCACCCCAAGGTCCTGTAGTCGCTATTCTCCAAACAGGCAGTTTCTCCGCGAGCTTTGTGGTGCGGCAGCGGGGGGTTGCGGGCGATGGCACTCCTGAGGATGCCTTGGCTCTCTTTGCCCGCCTGAACTTCCGGCCCAACCAGGCGGAGATTGTCTATCGCCCTGCCCAGGTGGGTACGCAGTCGGTACTGTTCGCTCCGGATCCCACTCGTCCAAACATCTTGCCCAATCAGTTGGTTCGCATCCGCCGCTTACTGAACGGTCGTGTTCAAGCGGAGTTTGATCCGGCCAACACCAGCACAGTTCTCAACTTTGTGCAGGTCAGCCCCCCACCGCGACCTTTCCCCACACCGATACCGCAATTGCCGGTTCCTGATCGTCCGGGTGCCCCAACAGTCTTTGATTACTTTTTCTCATTGCGCACAGAGCGCTCTACAGGTACCTTACCCGGCTCGCCCGTGGAAGGAAGCAACCCTGAGCCCGTTATCCTTCAAGGCATTGTACCTACCACAGGAGATTTCGTCTTCCGTACCCTGGCCGGAGCACAATTGGCGGGGCCGTTTAACCGGCTTGATATTGGTGGGGGAACACAAAGAGGAAATCTGAACCTTGTCTTCGATTCAACGACCTCTGCTGAGCGCATTTCCGGCCAGTGGTTCCTGGAACAAGAGTTCCCCACCGGCAACATTGAAGGTGGGACGGAAGATGAACCAGGAAGTCCTGCTAGCCGGGAAGGGGCCATTTTGATCATCCGTGGGTTCTTTGATGGGGCTCAGGTACGGTTGTAATCTGAACAGCCCCGGTTGATCCCCAACCAGGGATCCGTTCCGGCTTGGCCCTTGTGGCTGAGCCTTTTTTGTCCGTTAAAGTTTCGGCAGATCGCTGATCACTACCTGTGCGCAGTTGTGGCCAGGGATCCCGGTCACTCCGCCTCCTGGATGTGCCCCTGAACCGCAGAGGTAAAGGCCGGGAATGGGGGAGCGATAGTCGGCCAGGCCGGAGATGGGCCGTAGGTTGTAGCTTTGATCGGGGGTCATTTCCCCGTGAAAAATGCTGCCCCCCACAAGGCCAAAGCGGGCTTCCAGATCCACGGGCGACAACATCTGCCGTGCGATCACGGCGTTTTTAATGTTGGGGGCAAATTGGGCAATTTTGTCGATTACCCGATCGGCAAATTCTTCCCGCAGGCCATCGTTCCAGTCTCGCCCTTTGGGTTGGTAAGGCACAAACTGACAGAAACAGGAGAGGATGTGCTTGCCTGGGGGAGCCATTGTCGGGTCGGTGGGGGATTGGCTGTAGATCTCGATAAACGGATCCCGGGAAGGGATCCCGTACTTGCAGTCATCCCAAGCCCGCTCCAGATAGGCCACCGAGGGGGCAATATCCACTGTGGCGGAACTGACCACTTCTGGGGGCACTTCAGCAGGGGCTGCTGTGTAGCGAGGCAATTCTTCCAAGGCCAAATTGAGCTTGTACACCGGGCCTGAGGTGCGGTAGTGCCGTTCTAGCCGGTCACGCAAGTCTGGGGGCAAAGAGGAGCAGAGTCGCAAAAAGGTGATTTGGGGATGGGCATTGGAGAGAACCGCCCGCGCCCGCACGGTTTCCCCCGATTCGAGGATAACCCCAGCGGCCTGCCCACCTTCCATCAAGATCTCCGCCACTGGAGCAGACGTGCGGATCTCCACCCCTAAGTCCAGAGCTGCCTTGGCCATCGCTTGGGTAATGGATCCCATCCCACCGCGCACATAGCCCCAGACCCCACGCGAGCCAATGGCCCGACCTACCGCATGGACTAGCCAAATGTAGGGCGTACCCGGAGTCATCGGCCCGGCAGAGGTGCCGATCAAAGATTGGGGAGCCATCGCCGCCTTGACCTGCTCCGACTCGAAGAATTCATCCAAAAGATCGGTGGTCGAGAGAAGCATAATGCGGCGGAAATCGTCTTCATAGCCAGCAGCTGCAAAGCGATCCGCCAGTTGCCCCAGTGAAATCGGCGGCTGCATTAAGGTTGGCTCCACCACCTCGTTCACCCGATCCCAAAACTCCTCCCAGCGGTCGTAGGCTTCCGCATCTTTGCGGGAAAACTTGGCAATTTCCGCTTTGCTCTTGGCGCGGTTATCGGCATACAGAAAGAGGTGCTGCCCATCCGGGAAGGGCATGAAATAGGAAGGTTGCTTGGCATAGACCTCAAAGCCATAGTCCGGCAGGCGCAGATCGCGAATGATCTCCGGTCGCAGCAAACTACAGGAATAGGAAGCCACCGACACGCGAAAGCCTGGGTGAATTTCTTCCGTAATGGCAGCACCACCAACGGTGTGATAGCGCTCCAGCACTAGCACTTTTTGCCCCGCTTTGGCCAAATAGCAAGCGCTCACCAGCCCGTTGTGCCCGGCCCCAATCACCACCGCGTCGTAGCTCATCAACAATCCTTCTGCAAACGCTTCTCCACCCACAATACTGATACATTTACGCTGAACACTGCTG
>NZ_JANSHS010000061.1:0-10368 GCF_047461695.1 Synechococcus sp. R6-7 | reverse complement strand
CCCCCTTGGCGATATCTACAAAACCTGCTCTCACTCTCTCTTGAGCCATTGCCGGATCTGCTCGGCAGCTACATCGCGACCTCCCAACCCAAAAGCCAACGCCACCGCCACGGCAATCGCCCCCAGAACCAGACCAAAAGCCAACACCACAATGTCGGTGGCCACGCCCATCTGCTGCAGGGCCATGGCGCCAACAAAAACCAAGATAGCCACCCGCGCCGCCTGGGCCAGTACCCCTGAGGAAGGGCTACCCAAGCTCTTGATCATAGAGTGGGCCAAATTGGCCAAATAAAGACCGATCCCAAACACCAGGGCGCCGATGAGCACCCGACCGGAAATCAGCAACAGCCCCTGCACAATGTCGGTTAGGGCGGCAAACTGCAGCAACTCCACTGCCGGCACCGCCCCAAACAAGACCACGCCTACCCAGACCACCAAGCCGGCGATCTCGGAGGGAGTGCGACGTTTGGCAGCGGGATCCCCTTCAGGCTCAGGAGCAGCGGCCAGGGGCAAGCCCAGCCCCGCGACCAGACGGTCAAAACCCACCGCCTGCAGCAACTGGGTTACCAAGCTGGCCAAAAATTGCCCCAGCAAGTAAAAGACGGCCAGGATCAAAGCGGATCCCGCGATCATGGGAATGGCCCGCAACACCTGCTCCAGCATCGCCACCGCCGGATCGGAGATGGCCCGAATTTCCAAGGCATTCAGCGCCGCAATCACCGCCGGGATCAACACCAAGACATACACCACCGTCCCGACGATCTGGGCCAACTGGGGAACGCCAAAGCGTGCCCCCAACCGATTTGCCCCTGCTGCCACCAACAAATTGGAGACGATCCCACGCACGATGCGGGCCAAAAACCAGCCCACTGCACCGATGATCAGCGCTCCCAAAATCCGCGGCACCATCGACAGCAACTGATCCAGCAGGTTTTGCACCGGCTGCAGCGGCCCCTGCAGGTTCAGGGTATCCAGGATGATCGGCAAAAAGAACAGCAGAATCAGCCAGTAAAGGGCATTGCCCAAAGTTTCATTCAGCAGGAAAGGGGTGACCTCTGTACCTCCCTCTTGGCCGGTTGGGGTTCCTTCTGCACCTGCCTCACCGGCAGTGCTTTCCTGTTGCAGAGGCCGGGCCAACTGCTCATCGAGGTTGAAACGCCGCAGCCCCTGGATGACCGCCAGCCGAGCAACAGTGGCCACCACCCAGCCCACAGCCAGCAGCACCAGCGCCCCACCCACCCGTGGCAGATAAACGAAGATTTCCCCCAAAAACCTGTTGAGCGGATCGGAGACAGCTTGAAGCTGCAGGGCATTCAGTACCGCCACCAACACAAAAGCAAGAATCACCCAGTAGACGGCAGCGGCCACCCAGCGCTCCGTTTGGGGCAGCTTCTCGCCGGGCTTTTGGCCCAAAACCCAAGCAGCCAAGCGATTGTCCAGTTGCGTCCTTTTGAGCAGTCCTCTAACGCCGAAGGCTACTGCCGTGGCCACTATCCAACCCAGAATTAAGATGGCAATCGCCGCAAGGAGATTGGGCATAAAATCGATAAGCCTAGACCAAAGACTGACGACAAAAGAGATGGCCTCATCTCCAATGGTGTTTCCAGAGGTGTCCATAATGATCCTCACAGCTTGAAAATGCTCAGGATGGACAGATAACAAGTGTAGGTTAACCTGGAGTGTTTTTTCAGGCAAGTTGGCCAAAGGGGGAATATGATATGAGAAATATATATTGAGGCAGAAATGTCGGATCTCGAAATAAAACTTCACATTCTATTAACCCAAGGGCTCCAGCCATCAGTCAAAGCTCCGATGGGCCATCGAACGGCAAGGATCGAATTCAAGTTGTTGATACCGCAGATTATAGCTTTTCCCCACCGAGCAGGAGCTTTGTAGATTAAGTCAGGATCTCTGTTGTGCGATGGATGCGGCTGCATTGGCTAGAGTCAGTGTTGCTGGGAGGAACTGTAGCGGGCAGTTTGCATCCACAGAATGAGAGCATTTTGATGACCTATATAAAGAATCAAACGGGCAATCGACACTCGGTCAATGGGTTGGATCCCCTGTAGCCTTGATATGCTTAGCCTACTGGCTTGCTCACTGTCTGGCCTAAGGTGTATCCCGAAATACGTTTGCAGTTCTTCAATTTACAATTGACGCTTTTCTAAATCGGTTTCTTCCAATACACCAGCGCATCTTCTCCGTTGTAATACCCCTTGCGACGTCCCAGCCGTTGAAACCCTGCCGATTCGTACAGGCGGATTGCCGCTTGATTGGAAGCCTTTACCTCCAGAGTGGCCCAGCGGCAGCCTGCTGCTCTCGCTTGGTTCAGCAGTTCTTCCAGAATCCGCCGGCCCAAGCCCTGTTGCCGGTGCTCGGGATCCACCGCCAAGGAGATGATATGCGCTTCTTCTTCAATACGCCAGAGAATGCCGAAGCCCACCAGCTCTTTTGTCACCTGCGTCGGCGAGGTGGGGCCTGGAGAGGGAAGGGGGAACTCCGTTTGGCCCAAGCCACACGGGGCGCCAACGGCAACGGGTTCCGCCACTACACCAATCACCGTGCTTGTGGGTCGTTCCAGCTCCGCTCGATACCCCTGTTCTCCCCAGTATCCCCCATAGCACCGCCGATCCAGCTCCAGCAGTTGGGGCAGGGCAGTGATGTCCAACAGCTGCAGCCGATAACTCGTACCGCTCATGGTGGCCTAGTCCCGCAATTCGCAGAATTCCGCCAACAACAACTGCCCCAAGGGATCGTCATCGGGAGCCGCGTAGGGCAAGGCTCTGCGGCTGATGCTCAAGATTTTGCCCCCCGATTGGGGATGGTGCTCCGCACCGCTTTCGCGAACAGGCTTGAATTCGTAGTCGATCCCTTCGGTGAAGCCGGCTTCCTGTAGGTAGTCTTGGGCGGCTTTGAGGATCCCTTCTCGCAGTTGCGCTTTGACCGCAGGGGCCATGAGGTGGCGAACAAACCACTGGGCGCTGGCGGGATCCACCTCGGCCAGGTATTGGAGGGCAGGGGTCAACACAGCAGGGCGCTCTTGAGGGGACAAGCCGTTCACCTGCTGAGCTACCGCGGGCACATCCCGCCGTTGCATGGCCTGGATCAGGGCTTGTGTGGCTGGAGAAAATGAGGGGTCCTGCGCTTGGCTCATGGCTGGGGGTACCAGAGGGATTCGAGGGTGCGGACAAGGGCTGCTGCTTCGAAAGGAGAGGGAGCAGTCGGCAGACAGACGGTCACATGGCCCAGTTTCCGCCCTGGGCGGGCAGGGGTTTTGTGGTACCAATGCACCGTGGCATTGGGGAGCTGGGCCAGGCGCTGCCGCTTTTCTGCGTAATCGCCGGTGGAATGCTCATAGCCCAAGAGGTTCACCATCACTGCCCCCCCACACTTGAGGGAGGGATCCCCCAAGGGCAGGCCGAGGATGGCCCGCAGGTGTTGCTCGAATTGTGAGGTGTGGCAGGCTTCCAGGGTGTAGTGGCCGGAATTGTGGACCCGCGGCGAGATTTCGTTGATCCAGATCCCGGCCTTGGGGTGGGGCGGCGGCACCCAGAACAGCTCGATGCCAAACACGCCAACTGCACCCAATTTTTCCATCAGATCGGCTGCCAAGCGCCGGATCTCGGCCTCGGTGGTTGGGGGGATGCGGGCAGGCACCAGGACATGGCGGCAGATTTGCTCAATCTGCACAGTTTCCACCACCGGATAAACCCGGATCTCTCCCTTCAGCCCCCGCGCCACCATCACCGCCAACTCCCGCTCAAACGGGATCCATTCCTCCAGCAATAGCGGGATCCCCTCAGATTGGCTAAGGGCCTGCTGCAAAGCCACTCGGTCGCGCAAGATGCAGGTGCCCTGCCCATCGTAGCCCTGCCGCCGTCGCTTGAGCACCACCGGAAAGCCCAGTCCAGCCAGGTCTGCCGAATCCAACACCGCCTCCAGCGGGAAGAAAGCCGGCACCGGCAACCCCAACCGCGCCAGAAACTGCCGTTGGTGCAACTTGTCCAGCAGCGGCTCTAGCATGCTGGGGCTGGGACGAAAGCGGGATCCCTCCGGATCCAGTTTTTTCAGCTCCGGCAGAGGGATAAACTCGTTTTCAAAAGTAACCACCGGGCAGCGCTCCAACAACTGGGCCGTGGCCTGGCTGTCGGCTGTGGATCCCCAAACCACCCCATCGGCCACTGCCACCGCCGGATCGGTGGGAGCAGCAGCCTGCACCACCAGCGGGATCCCCATCTGGCGAGCTGCCAAGGCCAACATCTGCGCCAACTGCCCGCCGCCAATCACCCCCACAGGTTGGGATCTCTGGTCTTTTGAGGATACCTGGGTTTCCACAGCCGTACCGTTATACTGGGTGGTGGGCCGCTGTCCATTGCTTCTTGGATCCAGAACCCCATTATGGGACCCCTTGCCCTCCAGCGCTAGGAGAAAAACGGTGGAACCCTCTCAACCCTCTGAGCTGAGAGCTCTAATCAACCGGGCTTTGGCGGACAAAGTCTTGACTCGCGCCGAGCAACAGCAGATTCTCAGTGCCGTCATGGCCGATCAAGAAATTTCCCCAGAAGAGCACGAGCTGCTGGAATCGATTGTGGAGCGCCTAAACAGTGGCGAGATCCGCGCTGTCGATTGAGCCCTGCCTTAAGACTGAGAGTGTCCCTAGGATTTTGGAGAATTGGATCCCAGTCTGTCCTTCGGCGCTGGGTATTCAGTCTGCAATGCTTGGGTCAATCCCGGTGGGTGGATCGCCTAGAATAATCCACAACCCACCTCTTTCTGCTGCCATGAGTTCTCACTCTTCAGATTGGTTCACGCGGGCTCGCCACATTTTTTACGGCACGGCCACCGCTCTGGTGGAGATCCTGCAAGACCCGGAAAAGCGCACCGAAAACCTCAACCGCCTTTCGATGGACTTGGGACAACTGGCGGCGGAGCTGGAGCAAAAGGGAGAGTTGATCGAGCAGGAGGCAGTTCGTTACGTTGAGAGTCTCAGGGATCCAGCCGCCAACGCCCCCTCGGCAAGTCCTGACTCTGAAGCGCCTGTCGAGAATGCTCCCCCGACACCAGCTTCCTCCCCCAACAAGCCGGCTATCTCCAGAGAAGAGATGGCTGAGTTGATGGAGCTGATCCATCAGATTGAGTCCTTGCGCCTGGATTTGGAGCGGTTGCGCACCTCGTCCTGAGTCCTGTGCGGTTCGATATCCTTACCCTTTTCCCCGAATTTTTTGAAACGCCGCTGCGCATTGGGCTGGTGGGCAAAGCCCTACAGCAGGGGATCGCCGAAGTCCACTGCACCAATCCACGCGACTTCGCCACCGATAAGCACCGCCGTGTCGATGATGAGCCCTACGGGGGTGGGGTGGGCATGGTGCTCAAGCCAGAGCCTTTCTTCGCTGCTGTCGCCTCCCTGCCCCGGTTGGATCCCTGCGAGATCATTCTGCTGACGCCCCAGGGGCAACCGCTAAACCAGGCGCTGCTGCAGGAGCTGGCCCAGAAGGCGCAGCTGATCCTGCTGTGTGGCCAGTACGAAGGCTTTGACGAACGCATCCGCCAATACCTGGCCACCCGCGAGGTGTCGCTGGGGGATTTTGTCCTGACCGGGGGGGAAATTCCGGCGCTGGCCCTGATCAACGGCGTGGTGCGGCTCTTGCCGGGCACTGTGGGCAAGGTAGACTCGTTAAAGAGCGAAAGCTTCCAGGCGGGGCTGCTGGACTATCCTCAGTACACCCGCCCGCCAGAGTTTCAGGGGTACAAGGTGCCGCCGGTGCTCCTCTCAGGCGACCATCAAGCCATTGCCCGTTGGCGTCTGCAGCAGCAGTTGGTTCGAACCTGGCAAAGGCGGCCAGACCTGTTGGCCAAGCGCCCCTTGACCGCCGAAGAGCAACAGTTGTTGGCAGAGGGGTTGGCGGAGCAGCACCCTGGCGTGAACGATGTGGAGAAATGAAATCATGCTCGGCAATCTTCTCAACCGTCTCCTGAATCCATCGCTTGTCTCCTGGCGTGGGATCCCCTCGCCCCCAGCACTGCTCCTGGTGGGGATGGCTTTGAGCTCGGTTCTGAGCGGCTCTGGGGTGGCCCTGGCTCAAAGTGGAAGTGTCAACGAGGCCATTCGCCGCGACAGCAATCCCTCTCTGTTCGATGGCACCAGCATTAACGTCAACGATCTCTTCCGGGCCGCCGACTTCCTCTCTCGCCAAAGTGCCGCTTCCCGTTGGGACGGGAAGGCCAGCGTTGATGCTGCTGTGGAGCAATTCAACCAATCCCGCCGCCGCTCCCTGCTGCTTTCTCCCGCTTCCTTGACACCTGAGCCCACCCCTACCCCCTAAGTTGGATCCTATTCCCAACAAGTTCCCAACAAATCTGTTAGGATCGCAAAGCCGATCTTGTGCCCGCCGAAATGCGGCACTTTGTTTTCGGGATCCATTAGGAGAACACCGCCGTGGTTAAGAGCACCCCCTCCAGCAAAGCCGATACGGAACAGCGTTTGGATCCCGCCAGCCGGGGTCACTCCAAAGACAGTTCCACCGCACCCAAAGGGATCCCGGGTTTTATTCAAGAGACCCGCACAGAATTAAGCAAGATTGTTTGGCCGAGCCGCCGGCAATTGATCGGCGAGTCGGTAGGGGTCTTACTGATTGTGTTGGCTTTTGCTTCCTTCATCTACCTGGTCGATCAAGTGTTTGCTTGGGTAGCCACTCAGCTGTTCTTGTGATGTTCTGTCCTGAGGGGCAAGAGAGTCATGTTCAAGGATGGCTACAGGGAGGATGTGAGGTGATGAGGCCAGAGCAGCAGCGAAAACGTCGTGGGGGCCGTGTGGAGCACTTTGAGCCTGCAGACGCGATCCCGGAACCAGACGAGGGGGAAGGTCAAGAGCGTCGCAACCTGCGCTGGTACGCCGTGCAGGTGGCCTCAGGCTGCGAGAACAAAGTGAAGAGCACCCTGATGCAACGGGCGGCTGCTTTGGATGTGGCGGATCAAATTGTCGAGGTGGTGATCCCGAAGCGAACGGGCTTCAAGCTGGATCGAACCGGCAAGCGCCAGGAGCAAGAGGAGAAGATTTTTCCCGGCTATGTCCTGGTGCGCATGGACATGAACGACGACACTTGGATGGTGGTGAAAACAACCCCCAACGTGATCAACTTTGTCGGCACCGAAGAAAAGCGGGCCTACGGTCGCGGTCGGGGGCATGTTACACCGCGTCCCCTCAGCCAAAGCGAAGTCCAGCGCATCTTCAGCAGCGTCGAGGTGGAGGAAGTGCCCCTCAAAATCGACATGGCCCCTGGGGATCGCATCGAGGTGCTATCCGGCCCCTTCCAGGGTTTCTACGGCGAGGTGGTGGAGGTCAGCCCAGAACGGGGCAAGCTCAAGGCGTTGATCTCGATTTTCGGGCGCGATACCCCGGTAGAATTAGAGTTTGGTCAAGTGCGAAAAGAGGTGTAACTGCGTTTCATGGCTAAGAAGTTGGTGGCCGTGGTCAAGTTGGCCATTCAGGCGGGCAAGGCCACCCCCGCTCCCCCCATTGGCCCAGCCTTGGGTCAACACGGGGTCAACATCATGGCCTTTTGTAAGGAGTACAACGCCAAGACGGCGGATCAGGCCGGGATGGTGGTACCGGTTGAGATCTCCATCTTCGAGGATCGCAGCTTTACCTTCGTCCTCAAGACGCCGCCAGCTTCGGTGTTGATCAAGAAGGCTCTGGGCATTGAGTCTGGCTCCAGCGAGCCCCACAAAACCAAGGTGGGATCCCTGACCCGAGCTCAACTGCGCCAGATCGCCGAGCAGAAGCTGCCGGATTTGAATGCCCACGATGTGGAGGCGGCCATGAAAATTATTGCCGGAACTGCTCGCAGCATGGGGGTGACGGTGGTGGATTGATGGAGGGATCCCTTGCCCGGTCTGAGGTGTTCACGGTCTTGAAGTTGTTTCAGCAAACCACTGTGGGGGAGAGAAGTTCTCGCCAGTACCCCGAGGAGAAACGATGGCTCGAAAGCTTTCCAAACGTATGCAGGCTTTGCGGGAGAAGGTGAAGCCCATTGCCTATGCTCCCGAAGCCGCTTTGGCCCTGATGAAAGAGACGGCCACCGCCAAATTTGAAGAGGCGGCAGAGGTTCACATCCGCCTGGGGATCGACCCCAAGTACGCCGACCAACAACTGCGCACCACTGTAGTCTTGCCCAGGGGCACCGGCCAAGAGATCCGGGTGGCGGTGATTGCCCGTGGCGAGAAAGTGGTGGAGGCCCAAAATGCAGGGGCGGATCGGGTTGGATATGAAGACCTGATCGAGGAAATCAGCAAGGGCATGATGGATTTTGACCTTCTGATCGCCACCCCCGATGTGATGCCCCAGGTGGCTAAGCTGGGGCGGCTGTTGGGGCCGCGCGGCCTCATGCCTTCTCCCAAGGGGGGAACGGTGACCATGGATCTGGCCCAGGCGATCAAAGAGTTTAAAGCCGGCAAGCTGGAGTACCGGGCGGATCGCACCGGCATTGTGCATTTGATCTTCGGCAAGTGCAAGTTCCCCGTCGAAGCTCTGCTGGAGAACCTAAAGGCAGTGCAGGAGTCCATCGATCGCAACCGTCCCTCTGGAGCCAAGGGCAAGTATTGGCGAACCCTACATGTTTCTGCTACAATGGGCCCCTCGATTGAGGTTGATATCAATGCCCTGCGGGAGCTGAAGTTGGCGACCTAAGCCTGGCTTCGGCGCTGCGATGGGTTGAAAAGGGTTTGAGTGAGTGTAATTTGGAGGAGGATCCCGGCAGAACATCTTTCCCCAGTCGAATAGCAAGCCGAAGACAGCAGGTGCCCGCGGGCTTAATGTCCTGCCGAGGTTTGAGCGAAGTTCAAAGGGATCCCTTCTTGGATCGCTTTTGATGGTGCGCTTATCTCCATGCGTCTCGGCCACGGCTGGGACGCATTCTGTTTGGCAGAACCCAGATTCACCACCCGTTAACCCTGGGTGACCATTGACAACAAAGGAGGTGAGCGCATGGGCAAGCAACCTTTAGCGAAGAAAGCGGAGATCGTCGATAAAGTCCGATCCCTGCTGCAGGCCAGCCAAATGGTGCTGGTGATCGACTACAAGGGGCTGACCGTTGCGGAGATGGACCAACTGCGGGCAGAGCTGCGCAAGTCGGATTCGGTTTGCATGGTTGTTAAGAATACCCTGATGCGGCGAGCCATCGCCGACCAAAAAGCTTGGGCAGGGATCATTCCCTTTTTGGCGGGGCCGACGGCCTTTATCTTGATTCGGGGCGATATTTCAGCCGCCCTGAAGGCGTATCAAGATTTTGCCAAGCAAACCAAGAAAACCGAGTTCCGCGGTGCTGGCATTGAAGGGCTATCCCTGACCTTGGAGCAGGCCAAGGCCATCGCCGAGCTACCGCCCAAGGAAGTGCTCATGGCCCAAGTGGCGGGCAGCCTCAAGTCGGTGGCCACCGGCCTGGCGGTCGGGCTCAATGCTGTGCCCACGCAAGTGGCGCGCGGTATCCACGAGATCCCAGCCTCTCTGGGGCGGGCCATCCGGGCCATTGCCGACAAGGAGGCCGCATAAAGGGCTTCAGTTCATCAGCCCAAACCTGTGTATCGATTCTGTTACCCCCAAGGAGAAACCATCATGTCTTCAGAGCGCGTTGCAAAGATTTTGGAAGAGTTGAAAGCCTTGAGCTTGCTGGAAGCTTCCGAGCTGGTGAAAGCCATCGAGGAAACCTTTGGCGTCAGTGCAGCAGCCCCAGCCGGCGGCATGGTCATGGCAGCTCCTGTGGCAGCGGCGGCGGCAGCTCCGGCGGCAGCCCCTGAGCCGGTGGAAGAGCAAACTGCCTTTGATGTCATCCTCGAGGCTGTGCCAGCCGACAAGAAGATCGCCATCCTCAAGGTGGTGCGCGAGTTGACCGGCTTGGGCCTGAAGGATGCCAAAGATCTCGTCGAGGCGGCTCCCAAGCCTGTCAAAGAAGGAGTTCCCAAGGAGGAAGCCAACGACATCAAGAAAAAGCTGGAAGAAGCCGGCGCCACCGTCAAGATCAAGTAGTTCCAGTTACGAGGAGAGCGCCTCTCCCTGCTCTGACGAGGAATCTAATCAAGACTCTCAAACCCAAGGGGGGCTGCTCCGGCCCCTCTTTTGGGTCTGCCCGACCATTGGCGTGGGTTCGGGATCCCTGTCCCCTGCTCCGCCGCACTTCCACCTCTCCGTGGGCTTTCAAAAGGGCAGCCAGCTTGCGACGCATGACAATGCCGGGTTTATCCGTGAACATGTGCTGCTCCGCCTTGATATCGAGGGGAACATCGTAGTCGGTGCTTTCCAGAACCCATTGATCCTCAAGGGTTACCTGTCGATCGAAGGCGATGATACTGATACATTTACGCTGAACACTGCTG
>NZ_JANSHS010000060.1:0-12190 GCF_047461695.1 Synechococcus sp. R6-7 | reverse complement strand
TGCATAGTTGAACAGTGATGTTCAGCAGTGCTCAGCGTAAATGTATCAGTTTCTTCCGCAAGAGAAGATTCTCGCTTCTGTCGACCAAGCTGCTTGCCGGGCTGAAAACTGTCTGCTCCAGAGCAGACAGGGTTTTGCTGTTGCTGATTCCTGAACTTTTTTCGTTCTTGAGGATTGGGGCCAGCCGGAAGAGAAGAGGAGCTAGGGATCCCTGACCACTTAGGGGCGAAAATGGCAAAAGCGTGGAAGGCAGAAAGCTGATGCGGGTGTATTTGTTTCGCTGGGCAGGGTTGCTTCACCTCATTGCCGGGGTGATGTACCTCTACTGGCGACTGACAGCCGGGCTGATGGATTTGGGATCCCTTTTGTTTTGGGGGGCAGAGCTGTATGTTTGGCTGGCGGCGGTGGGCTTTACCCTCAGCCGCTATCCCCAAGTGCCGAGAGAGACGATCCCATCCCCAGAGGTCCTGCGGCGGTCGTTTTTCCAATTGCCGCGGGTGGATGTACTGGTGCTGCGCCAGTGGGATTCCGTAGAGGCAACCCGGCAAACAGTGCTTTCGGCTCTGCACCTCGACTACCCTTGGGAGCGGTTGTTTGTCCACATTGTGGATCGGGTAGAGGATGAGGAGATGGCCAAGGCGGCGCGGGCCATTCCCTGCGAATACTGGGCCTGCCCTAGCCCCACAGCCGACCCCCTGGCTTACGCGATGGGATCCCCTCATATCCAAGGGGAGTATCTCCTCCTAGTACAGCCGGGCCATTTTCTCGAGCGGGACTTCCTGTGGCAGACCTTGCCCCACTTTTACGACTCGCCGGAGCGGGCTCCAATTGTCAACCGAACTGGCTTTGTGCAGGCAATGCTGCGCACCCTAGGCCAGCCCAGAGCCGTTCACCCCCTGCAACAGCTTTTGGCGGTGGGATCCCAGGGCTACCAGGCGGCACCCCTGTTGGGTTCTGGCTGTCTCATCCGGCGCAAGGCTTTGGAAGGGATCCCGCGGATCGACATTCGTCGCCCTGTGCAGTTGGGGTGTCAGATGCACTGCCGCGGCTGGCAGTCTCAATTGGTTCGCCAAACCCAGGTTACGGGTGTTTTGTTGCCCTTGCGCAACCGCCGCGTTGCTTTGCTGGCTTTGTTTTCGGCCTTGAGGGAAAATCCCTTTTGGGGCAAGCCGACCACGCAGCAGCAGCGCTTTCAATACCTGTGGCTGGCCCTCTGGGCTGCCGGTGGGATGGCGGAGCTGGTCTACTTGGCGGTGCCGATGGTCTTTCTCTGCACGGGGTGGATGCTGGTGCCGGCCTTTGACCGGGTCTTCTTCGCGTGGTTTTTGCCTTATGCTCTCCTGGGGCGCATCAGTTGGCTCTTGGCCTTTCCCCCCCATCTGTGGGGGGCAGCTTGGCAGTCGGAACGGCAGACGGGCAGCCAGTTTTTTCAGTCCATCCAGGCGCTGGTGCAAAGTCTGCAGGGAGTGCCCCCCTATCCCGAGCAGCCTTCCCAGCTCTCCTTAGGACCTCAGGCTCTGGCTATTGTGCTGACTTTTCTGGCTATGGGGGTGGGATCCCTGCGTTCTGCCGGCAGTTGGGATCCCTCTTGGCCTGAGCTGCTGTTTGGCTTGGTCTGGGCCTTCTACAACCTGATGATCCTGACGGTGCGCCCCGACGATCACGATTTTGCCGGCTTTGCTTTTCCCAGCAGCAGCGCCGCTGCGGCGACAGAAGAGAGCGCCGACCCATAGGCTGCCAAGCCAAGACAAGTTCATCGCAAAACCAAATCCCCACATCCATTCAGCTGCTGCATGGATGAAATGGCAGGCTGCCGCGGCAGATGGTGGGCAAACGCTATGCTGTGAGAAGTGTAGGATAAGTGGATCGGCACAGGTTGTCTCCAACTCTCCGGGGAGGTGTACCGGTGGAGAGGGGGGATCCCTGGCCAAGTCGCCCCTCCTGTTTGCAGGATTGAACGCGGTCTTCTAGGTTCAGAACGACACACCTGTGGAGTCAGAGAGACCCCCCCTTCGACTGCTCCCCCTGGGTACGGATCCCTGGCAGCAGGGCTGTGCCTATTGGCTGGAGATGGGATCCCACCGTTTGCTTCTCGATTGCGGGTTGCCCGCTCCTGCCCTCTTTAAGGCTCTGCCAGGGATCCCGGATGCGGTAATCTGCAGCCATGCTCACTTTGACCATGTGCAAGGGCTACCTGCTTTTCATCGTCGTTACCCTCAGGTACCTCTCTACGCCACGCCGGTGACTGCTCATTTGGCCGCCGGTCTGTGGGAGTGTGGCGTTTGGCCAGGCTACGACCGGGACATTCGCTTTCCCCCCTTTCGGGCGCTGCCTTTGGGCCGGGCGCGAGAGATTTTGCCCCATCTGATGCTCACTTTCTTTGCGGCTGGGCATCTGCCGGGAGCGGCGGCAACCCTGCTGCAAAATACCCAAACCACTCCGGCCCAAGCCTGCGTGTACACGGGCGACTGTTCCCTGGCCTCAACTCGCTTTGCCCCCGGCTTGGATCTCATTGCTTTGCGCCACTGGCAGCCGGACGTGTTGCTCATCGAGGCTTCGCTGGGATCCACCCGCCATCCACCCCGTCGTCACCTGGAAAATCGCTTGGTGGAGCGGTTGCTCAGCGCCTTGGAAGCGGGGCAAACGGTGCTGTTTCCCCTGCCAGTGTTGGGGTTGGGGCAGGAGCTGATCTTTCTCCTCAAAGCCCACCACCGCTTTACCCAAGCCCCCCAAGAGCTCAAGATATGGGTGGCGCCGGGGCTGGCGGCAGGCTGCAATCTCTACGAGCGCTTGCTCACCTACCTGCCGGAGCCGGTGCGCAATTTCGCCACCTACCAGCCCTTGTTCTGGGAAGACCGCCTGCAGCCGCGGGTTCAGCCCCTTACCGAAGCGGATCCTCTGCCCCAAGGCTTGCTGCTGTGCGACGCCGATGCCGGGCCTGAGGCTTGGGATCCAATTTGGTCGAGGTTGTTGGCCCAACCGCAGCGCTCCTGTCTGCTGGTGCGGCTGCCGGAAGTGGAGCTGGCTACCCCGTTTGAGCGTTGGCCGGCGCCGCTGCGCTCCCGCATTGCCGTTGAATGGATAACCTGGCACAGCCACAACGATGTCGGGCATCTCACCCAGATCATCCACACCTTTCGCCCCCAGCATTTGGTCTTGGTTCACGCCGACCCCAAGCAGGCTCAGGATCTGGCGGATCTGCCGGAGCTGTGCAATCGCTACCATGTCCACTGCCCTCAGCCTGGGCATTGGCTGGAGTTGCCCGATGGCCGCCTGCAAACCCCGGTCAAGCTCCCGGATTCTCCTGCCGAGGTCACGGATCCCGCTGTGCGCTACGAGGGGGAGGTGGAAGAAGTTTGGCAGGAGCAGGGCTCGCCGCGGACTTTGGCGGGGGTACAGGTGCGTCTGCCGCCCCAGATTACCCAGGATCCCCGTTGGCTGGCCTGGGCCGATACCGGCCTGGTGGAAGCCCGCTGGCAGGGATCCGAACTGGTGCTGCGCGGCCTTTCTCCACGGGAGCTGATCCGCCCGGCAGAGGCTGCCCCTTCTCCAGCAGGGATCGTGCCGCGTCCAAAACAGCCTTCTGTATCCAGTCATCACGGTGGCAAAAAGTGCCAAAATTGTCGCTTTGCCCGCCAGATCTTGACTTCCCAAGCCCAAGCCTTTCGCTGCGATCAGGAACGCTCCCCCCTCTACCGCCTCAGGGTGGATCCCCAGGGGAGCTGCCCCTACCATCAGCCGCAGGAGATCCGCTCTTCCGGTTAGCCGTCAAGCCAGGGAAGCCCAAAGGCTAGAATGGGGCAAGTCGCGGTGCCAACCATGCTTGAGCAAGATTCCTGGGCAAATCATCGCCGTGGGCCGGTCGGATCCCTGGAGCGCCCAGCCGAGGCCTTGGCTGCGGCCAGCCCGCCCGTAGTGCAGATGGTTGGGGTGAACAAAGTCTATCCACTGCCGGAGGGCAGTTTTCAGGCCCTCTACGATATCGACTTGGCGATCCAGCCGGGAGAGTATTGCGCCATTATGGGGCCCTCTGGATCCGGCAAATCCACCCTGATGAACCTCATCGGCTGCTTGGATCGGCCCAGCTCAGGGCGCTACTGGCTGGATGGGGTGGAAGTTTCCACCCTGACCGATCGCGATTTGGCCCACATTCGCAACCAAAAAATCGGCTTTGTCTTCCAGCAGTTCCATCTCCTGCCCGTCCTGACAGCGCTGGAGAACGTCATGCTGCCCTTGGCCTATGCTGGGATCCCGGAGCCGGAGCAACGCCGGCGGGCCAAGCAAGCCCTAGAACAAGTGGGCTTGGGGAGCAAACTGCAGCAGCGTCCGGCCCAACTCTCCGGCGGCCAGCAGCAGCGGGTGGCGATTGCTCGTGCCATTGTCAACCGACCCCAACTGTTGCTGGCTGATGAGCCGACTGGGGCTCTGGATAGCCATACCGGCCAGGAAGTGCTGAACCTTTTTGCGGAGCTCCACCGGCAGGGCATCACCCTGGTCGTGGTCACCCATGACCTTGAAGTAGCCCAGGCCGCCCAGCGCATTATCCGGGTTGGGGATGGCCGTTTGCTGGATTGAGAGGGATCCGCCTGGGGGCAGTTGGGCGGTTCCCAGTTGCGGTGAACTGGCGTGCCGGATGGATCCCTGGCCTCACTTTGGGTGAAGGTCGAAGGGAATGTCTTAAACGGGCATGGGATAACCCTATCTAGGATGGCCCAGCTTGGGCTACTCTAAACGCAACTGAGGGCTTGGGAAGAGGATCCGTCCATGAAACTGATCGAAGATATCATCCGATTTTTGGAAACCCGCCTGGAGGAATTTCTCAGGGCCCACCCCGAGATCGAGCTGCAAGCCCTCGATGAGCAGTTGCGCCAGCAGGAATCGGATACCCTGCAGCTGTTGCAGGAAAGCCGCGTCCAAGAGGAGGCTCTCCAAAAAAGCATTCTCAACTTGGCTGAGGAGATCAAAACCTGGCACTTTCGCATTGAGAAGGCGCAGCGGGCCAATCGCCCCGATCTGGCCGAAGGAGCGCGACGCCGGGAGGCTGAGCTGTTGGAGAGGGGCAGCCAGCTATGGGGTCAAATGAAAGCCCAAAAGGAGAAAATCCAACAAATGGAAGCCCTGCTGCCGCAGATTCGCCAGCGCCGCCAAGAAGTGAAGGCTAAGCTGCAGGAGGTAAGAGCCGCGCAAGCCAAAGGCATCGACAACCCGGACCGGAATTTCAGCCCTTGGGGAAAACCTTTCGAGGCTTGGGATGAATTGGAAGAGCAATTTCGTCAGCTAGAGGTGGAAAACGAATTGAATGACACGAAGAGGAAGGTGCGGGAACAGCAGCGGCGGTAACAGCCTGACCCAAAATCTTGTTAGTTTGCTAATGTTGAATCCAGTCGCAACGGCCAAAATCGAGCTGGGCGGAACTTGTGATTTAAGCCCTTGGTCTCAAGAGCCATAGCCACATCATTTCCAGAACTTTCTCTGGCACCGACCGGGAAGAAAAGTCTCTCCTCTCTCCCAAGAGTGATACGCTATTGGGCATGAATGAGTTGTATCTGAATCACCCCACATTTGGTCTGCTCTACAGCCTGTGTCAGGTCGACGAAAATCAGGCTCTCTTCACCACGCTCTACGCCCAAAGGCTCTTTTTTCGGGTTTACTTCAGGCCGCCGGATAACAGCGGGGATCCTGCTGCCATGGAGGAGTTGGTCTTCGATCCGATTAGCCGTAATGAGGCTCGCCAGCTCATCGAAGAGCAAATGCGCCTGCTGCGCCGTGCTGCCCGCCAAGATGAGCTAGAACAATTGCAGTTGATCTACAAGCAAACCTTTTCCTGACAGAGGTTTTTTCGAAGGTCTGGCACAGCTGAGGGTGAGGGTTTCGTCCCCCAATAGCCACCTAAAACTGAGACAGAAAGCGCAGGTCGCTGGTATAAAACAGGCGGATATCCTGAATGCCGTGGAGGAGCATGGCCATCCGCTCAATGCCGATCCCTGCCGCAAATCCGGTGTAGCGCTCCGGGTCGTAGCCCACCGCTTGAAATACATTGGGATCCACCATGCCGCAGCCGAAGATTTCCAGCCATTTCGAGCCAAAGCGCACGTCCATCTCAGCAGAAGGCTCGGTAAAGGGAAAATAGCTGGGCCGAAAGCGGGTTTCTCGCTTGCCCAATAGGCGGGTGATGAACGTGTTGAGGGTGCCCTTCAGGTCGGAAAAGGTGAGGTTCTCGCCCACCGCCAAAATTTCCATCTGGTGAAACACGGCGGAGTGGGTGGCATCCACGGTATCGCGGCGCATCACCCGACCGGCATGCACAATGCGCAGCGGCGGCTGGTGTTGCTCCATGTAGCGCACCTGCACCGAGGAGGTTTGGGTACGCATCAGGTAGCCATTGGCCAGGTAGAGGGTATCCTGCATATCCCGCGCCGGATGGTCGGCAGGGGTGTTGAGGGCCTCGAAGTTGTAGTACTCCGTCTCGAGCTCAGGCCCATGCACCACGGTGTAGCCCATTCCCACAAAGATATCGAGCATGCGGTCGATGGTGGCCTGCAGCGGATGGATCCGCCCCAGAGGCCGACGGGGCCCGGGCATAGTGACATCCAGGCGCTCTGCTTCTAGGCGGGCCAGCAGTTGAGCTTCACCAAGGGCCTGTTTGCGCTGCTCCAGACTGGATTGGAGGGCCTCTTTAAAGGTGTTGGCCAAAGCGCCAATGGCAGGCCGTTCTTCTGGGGGCAGCTTCCCCATTCCCCCCAAGATTTTGGAGAGCTTACCTTTCTTGCCCAGGTAGTCGATGCGGATCTGTTCCAGAGCCTCCAGACCGTCAGCTTGTTCCACTTGGGCGAGGGCCTCGCTTTGCAGGGTGAGAAGCTGTTGGCGAAGCGTGTCTTTTTCGTCTTGCATGGGGCCGATTCCAAGGGCAGAAGGGATCCCTGGGGTTGTGAGGAGTCCCTACAAAGGTATCACAGGAGGGAGCTCGGTCGCGCCTTTGCATCCGATGGGGTTGGTCGGCAGCAGGGGGAACCCTTTTGGGGAACTAGCTCTGAGGCGCCGAATCTGGCAACAGACACCCCAGAGCGTCACACCCTGCCGGCCCCTCTGCTGTCAGGGTCAGGTTGCGGTCGTGGCGGGCCAGGGCCGCGAAGAAGTTATCTGTCCGCCGTCTCTGCTTGACCTCGGCCACCAGTCGTTCGTAGGTGGGCTTGTCGATTTTCTCAAAAGGCAGGCGGGGGAAGGGGGCATCGAAGCGGGCCAGCAGCGCTGCGCTGATGTAGCCCTCGTCGTCGCGGATGGCTTCGTAGATACGGGATCCCAGAGCTTCCACCTCGTCCTCCCGCAGCTCGATGGTGGCGGAGGTGTTGTGGGTGGTGTAGTACCTCTGAACCTGCATATAGAAGTCAAACTGGGCCAGGGCCGAGAATTGCTCGATCTCGATCTGGCCAGCACCGGGCAGGTTGGCCCATTCTACTTCCACAGGCAGTTCCACCAGCCATTCGGTACAGCGGGGATCAAAGGGGTCGTTGAGCAAGTTCCCGTTTTCATCTTTGTCCGCCTGAGCAGGTACCACCGAGTAGCCATAGTCCAGACAGGCCAGCGCCACCGGGTCATTTTTGGCAAAGGTGATGCGGCGGATGTAGCGTTGGGCTTTGGGCGGGTGCCAGCCGGGAGAGGCGTTGGTGAGCAGCGACTTGGTGCCGGCGGGCTGAACCGTGGTGCAGCGGTTGGGGCGGCGCAGGCTGTGGCGGTCGCAGTAGTCCCAGACCACGCGGTGGACGATCTCCTTCCAGCGGCTGAGGTATTCCCGCTCCTGCTGCTTGAATTCCTTCCCGATGGGGGTATCGGGTCTCCCTTCCTGCCACCAGCGCAGCCATTCAACCCCAAAGGCTTTGACGCAAAAGTCGAACAGGCCTGTGAACGAGACGCCGACGATGGGATCCCATTCCCGCGAACGCTGAAAGCGGGGTTCCACAAAGCGGTGGTGGAGTAGGGCTGCCACCGTGAGGGCTCCCGCCGTGAAGGCTTCCTCTTGCTCTTGCCGGTTGTGGGGATCCAAACGGTTGAGGTGGATCTCGGCCAAGTTGCAATGGAATGTGTGGCCAATAATCTCGCCACAGTTGTGGACAACAAACCCATTGGCATCAAAGCACGCTGGGCCGGGGACAGTACAGTCATACACCGGCTCTACCCCGTCTGCCTCAAGGGCAGCAACCGTCACAGCAAACCGCTCTCGGTTGAGCTGGCGCTTGTAGCCATTCAGCAGTGCCTCTAGCTTTTGGGCTTTGTGCGGTTCCCGAAAGCCGACCCATTCCTGGAACAGATGCAAGTTGTCGTTGGCAATAACCAATTCGTGCTGGGCTTTGCAAGCGTATGGTGCAGGTTGGCGAGCACTGTTCGGCAGCAGGCGATATCCAGCAGGACGGCGATTCTCATACAAAACTGCAATGATGCCCAGCCGCGCCAGCATGCGCTGAACCGCTTTGAGGGTACCCAGATGGCTTTGAGAGAGCCGCACGCTAACCCCTTTCTCCTGATTACCTTGCACGCTGCCATCCGCATCAAAGAGCCCGCACAAGAAGCCTCGATGAAACTGGAAGCTGGTGGCTTCGAGCGCCTCTGTCATCTGCTTTTGTCCGGGCCTCATGCCGAACTGGGCCGCCAGTTTTGCCAACCCCCTGGAGCCGATAACCCGCAACCCAAGCTGCGCATAGTGATATGCCTCTGGCTGGCGGGGCTCGTAACCCACTGCCGTTTGCAAAAGCTGAATCGCATACTGGCTCATTTCGGCTTGGGTATCTTGCCAATAGCGTAATAAAGCCGTGTCGTTCCACGGGGTTGCCGTAAGGCTACCGTCACCCAGCAAATTCCCCAAAAGCCAGCCTTCTTCCCAGGTACCCGCCCCATCCCACGGGGTGAGATCGCGATGGTTGTGCAGCAGGATGCGGTCGCCCGGTTGTAGGCTTTCTGCCGGTACCCACTCGGTGTATTGTGCCTTTTGGGTTTGAGCGGTGACTTTGAGAACCCGATGGTTGCCTGTCAGCCGCAGAGAGAACCCTTCCTTGGTCAAAAGCTTCAGCACAGGCTTGGTACCGGAGTAGAAGAACCCCTCCGGTGTGGTACTGAATAGTTCTCCATTGACATAGGTGCTGTGCTGCTTCCCAATCAGGTCTCTCACCTGGCGCGGCCCATCGCCCGTGTGCACCCAGGTATCGGCTGTCACGCAGGGATTCAGCCCATAGCGCCACAGGCGATCCTGAAGTTCCTCTTCCCCTAGGGAGGGATCCCGTCCCTTTAGCCATTCTCGGGCCGTTCCTGCCTCATAGGCTTTGAGAAAGTCGGGTTTTAGGTCGGGTGGGATAAGGTCGCAATTGGCCCGTGCTACGGCTTCCCCGGCCCACTGGATGGCGCCCTCACCGGAGTAAAACTGCTTCCGCACGGCCTCAATACATTCTTCCCGCGTCGGCTTGCGGTGAAACACCCGCGTGTGGTTGGCCATGCGCAGGGCATCTCGCTCGGGGTCAATTCTCCAGTTGCCGTTTTCGTCCTGCTGCCAGAGGTTGTCTTTGGCGGTGGATCCCAGCTGGTCGTCGGCAGCAAACTGACGAATGCCAGCGCTACGACGAATGTTTCCCGCCACCACCACCACCGCCGCCTCGTCAATGAGCAGGCAGCATTCCACGGAGTTCAACTGCCGCCCTACTGCCCTGTTGAGGATGGCGGCACAGCGCTCGTACAAGCCGGGCAGCTTAATGGGGTTGGCCACGCCCCCAAATCCCTTCAGCCTCTCGCCGGCAGGGCGGATATCGCTCAGATCTACCGTCACGTCCACCTGACCGCCAAAGCCGGGATCCGACGCCAGCTCCAGCAGCGCTTGGTAGGACTCCACCCAGCCGCGGCGACTGTCTCCCACCTGGATGTGCACCTGGGATCCCTGCCGGTGGATGCGGGTGTGCTCCTGCCGCTCTTCGGGAGGGGTGGTGCCGATGGATCCCTTCACGTGAACCCGCAGGCGGTTGACAATGGGGGGCAACTGGCGGATGAACTGGGGTTCCAGCACCGCTCCCGTGCCGCAGCCCATCATGGCCAGATCCATCATCAGGCCAAAGGCCCGCCAGTCCACCACCGCCAAACTGGTGCAGTTGTAGGCACCGGAGAAGTTTTCCGGCTTCTGGATCCAGTCGGTGCCCATCACCCACAAGGCTCGACCGGAGATCAACGCCTTCAACTGCCGCTGCAGACGTTCTACCAACTGCCGCTCCTGAGGGGTGAAGCGCCCCAACCGGGCAATATCGGCCAAGGTGCGATCGCAAACCTCGCTCCAAGTCTCGCGGCTGCCATCTGGGCGGCGACGGCTGTAGGTGCGGTAGAACACCGGGCTGGCCGCCGGGGCTGTGGCCGGAAACTCGCCCAGAGGCAGGGATCCCGTCGTTTCAGCGGGATCAAGTCCCTGTACTTCTTTGCTCTGTTCGCCTGAGCGGGACGAAGTCCACACCATAGCCACACCTCTTCTGCAAAGCTCGGTAGTTCCGACTCTTGAGCACCGGTTGGCAACCCCGCCGACCCAATGCCCAACCACGTTATCACAATCTTCAGGGATCCGGTGTTGTAGGTAGTGTTGTGCCCTGAGAAGATCTTTAAGAGCCTCTAGGGATAGGGCAGGCCCGCTGTCTGCCGGGGGAGCCGCAAGGGAACGGAAGGCCCGGCAGAAGGGCTACAGTGGAGGAGAGGGATCCCAAGTTAAGGGGCTGCTTGTCGTCTTCAACGGCACCTTCCTGGGCCTTCTCCCCAGTGAGAGCTGTGTAAGGAGTTGTATCGTCATGACCAGTCGCCTGCGCATCGGTAGCTTGTGGGGGATCCCCTTTTTCATCGACTACACCTGGTTCCCGGCGGCCCTCCTGCTGGTGCTCTCCTACGGGGTGTTGACGGCGATGGGGTTGTTTCTTTCTCTGCTGGCCCATGAGTTGGCCCACAGCTTGGTGGCCCGCGCCTATGGAGTACGGGTTAACTCCATCACCCTGTTTATTTTTGGGGGTATGGCGGCGATTGAGCGGGAAGTTCCCCGCCCCCTTGGGGCTTTTTGCGTGGCGGTGGCAGGCCCTCTCCTCAGCTTGGGTCTGTTTGTTTTCTTCAGCGTGGCCCGGGCTTGGGCTGTGCCGGAGTCGATGCTGGCCTCAACCCTTGCCAGCTTGGCTGCCATCAACCTGACGATTGCCCTGTTTAACCTGCTGCCGGGCCTGCCTCTGGATGGGGGGCAAATGCTCAAGGCGGCCATCTGGGGTTGGACAGGGGATCGGCAAAAGGGTATGCTGTGGGCGGCCCGAGCCGGCCAGGGGGTGGGCTGGGGTTTGGTGGGGCTAGGTCTGCTGGTGGTATTTTGGGGGAGCCTCAACGGCCTCTGGGTGGGGTTGATCGGCCTGTTTATTTTGAACACCGCCCGCCGCTACAGCCAGTACGCGCAACTGCAGCAGGTGCTGGCCCGCCTGAAAGCTGCAGATGTGATGACCCGCCAGTTTCGGGTTTTGGACGCGAACATGAGCCTGCGGGAGTTTGTGGATCGCTATCTGGTGCCTTCTTCTCTCAGGCCGGAAGCCCCAACTCAACCGGCGGACGTTTATTTTGCTGAGGAAGATGGCCGCTACCGTGGGCTGGTCAGGCCAGAATTGCTCAACGACATCGAGCGCAGCCAGTGGGATCGCCTCACCCTGAAAGCCATTCTCAAGCCGATGGAGCAACTGCAGGGGGTACGAGAAGAGACCCCCATTCCCCAGGTGATTCAGATGATGCGCCAGGCAGAACCCCGCCGCATTTTGGTTTTCACGCCCACCGGCGCCATTGCTGGCTTGATCGACCGGGGGGATGTGGTGGCCATGGCTGCCCGGCAGTTGGGGGTCGTGCTGCCCCAAGAGGTGGTGCAGCGGGTGCGCGATAGCGAAGAATGGCCCCCTGGATTTCAGGTGGAGGACAATCTGGCCGGAGAGGGATCCCCCAGTCTGGCTTGGCAGGGATCCCCGGATTTCCATCAAGAGCCTTAGTTGGGGAGATGGGTGGACAGGGGGCGGCCCAAGGCGCCTAGGTTCTTCCTCTTCCACAAAAGGTTCCCCAAAAGGGGCGGAGCGTTTTGCCTCCGCAAGCCGGGGAGAGAAGACCAAGAAAAGTAGTCTCAGATACTATTTCCGGGAGACCCTCTCCATCTACAATTAAGACT
>NZ_JANSHS010000059.1:0-9888 GCF_047461695.1 Synechococcus sp. R6-7 | reverse complement strand
GATGATAAAAACAGCAGCTGCTGTTAACCCTCCGGAGTTCGAAGCCTAGGGATCCCCTCCATGACTTCCCAGATTCAGCCCTGCACACGCGAACAGATCTTGAATGGAATGGGCATCACCACCCTGTTTTCGGCTCTCATTGTGGGTCTCTGGATCTGGCTGGGATCCTCCTTTCCCGTGCCGTTTCGCTGGGATCCCCTAGCCTTGGCGTGGGGGGCAGGGCTGGGACTGGGGGTGGCTCTGCTCAGCGGCGGGGTTTACCGGCTCTGGCCAGCCTATCGTCGGGCAGCCACTGCCTACTTACACTGGGTGGCGGATCCCTTGCAGTGGGGAGATATCCTTTGGGTGGGCCTGCTGCCGGGCTGGAGCGAGGAATGGCTGTTTCGCGGTGTGCTGCTGTCAGCTCTGGTGGCCAGCCCCTTAGGGTGGACAGGCGGGATCCTGCTGAGCGGCCTCTTGTTTGGCGCCTTGCATTGGCTGGGATGGCAGGGCTGGCCCTATGCCGTCTGGGCCAGCGGGGTTGGTATCCTCATGGGGATTGGCTTGTGGCTGTCGGGAAACCTGTTGGTCACCATTGTCGCCCACACCCTTGTCAACTGGATTGGGGTTTGTGCCTGGAAATGCTTTTTCTCTCAAGCGGAGCCCTGAAGGATGCAGTTTTCCTGATCCCCTCTTCCCTTATGGGAAAGGGGTTGCCTGTAAGCAGCGCAGAACCTTGGGCAAGTGCCGCAAATTGAGCTTAACTTACTTGTCGATGCCTTCCTGTCAATGCCCCACCGAGATCTCCTACAACTAGTTTGGGGATCCTTCCCATGGCTGCGCGTGGGGCGATCCTTGCTGCTGGTCGGGCTGGTGGTGTACGGCTACCTGCTCTGGCTGGGCTGGTTTCAATCGGAGCGGCTGATCTTTCTGCCCCAGCCCGCCAGCTATCGAGATGGGGATGCCATTCTCAAGCTCACGACCTCTGATGGGCTACAGATTTCAGCGGTACATTTGCCCAATCCCGCCGCTGCCTACACCCTCCTCTACAGCCATGGCAACGCCGAAGACTTGGGGGATATCCTGCCCCGCCTGGTGGGCCTGCAGCAGGCTGGGTTTGCCGTCTTGGCCTACGACTACCGCGGTTACGGCACCAGCGAAGGGATCCCTTCCGAGGCCGGCGCTTACAAAGATATCGAGGCCGCTTACACTTACCTAGTTGCCCAAGGGATCCCGCCGGAGCGGATCTTGGTCTATGGAAGATCAGTAGGGGGCGGGCCCTCGGTTTACCTGGCAGCGCAAAAACCAGTGGGCGGCCTGATCCTGGAATCTACTTTCGTGACTGCCTTCCGCGTCTTGACGCGCATCCCGCTGCTACCTTTCGATCGCTTCGACAACCTCAGCCGCATGGCCAAGATCAATTGCCCGCTGCTAATTTTGCACGGTACCCAGGATCGTCTAATCCCCTTCTGGCATGCTGAAGCCCTTTACCAAGCAGCACGGGATCCCAAACGCTTGGTGCCCATCGAGGGAGCCGATCACAACAACTTGCTGCAGGTGGCCAGAGAGCGCTATGTCACCATCCTGCACCAATTCGTAGCCGAGCTGGTGGATCCCCATGTCGTCTTCCCTCAGTAGCGGCTTAGGTGAGGACAATCTTAAAATCACCTGTAATCCGCTCGGAAAATCGGGGTTTATGTGGCAAGATCAAGAGGGATCGGGTCGAAGGATTCGGATCCCTGTCTCACCGGACTGAACCCTTTTACGGAGGATCAAGAGCGTATGTCTCTCCGACTTGGCGATACTGCTCCCAATTTCACGCAAAAGTCTACCCACGGCGAAATCGATTTCTACTCTTGGGCCGGGGATAGCTGGGTGGTGTTGTTCTCTCACCCCGCCGACTACACGCCGGTCTGCACCACGGAGCTAGGCACTGTTGCGAAGCTGATGCCCGAATTTGAAAAGCGGGGTGTGAAGGTGATCGCCCTCAGTGTGGACGATGTGGAGTCCCACGTGGGCTGGGTGAAAGACATCGAGGAAACCCAGAACGCCACTTTGACCTATCCCATTTTGGCAGATGCAGACCGCAAGGTCTCTCAGCTCTACGGCATGTTGGATCAAACCAACCTCAATCAAGAAGGGCTGCCCCTGACGGTGCGCTCGGTGTTCATCATCGATCCCAACAAGAAGATACGCCTCATTCTTACCTACCCGGCCAGCACAGGCCGCAACTTCGACGAGCTCCTACGGGTGATCGATGCCCTGCAGTTGACGGATAAGTATAACGTTGTCACTCCCGCCGACTGGAAAGACGGTGACGATGTCATCATTCCGCCTTCGCTGAAAGATCCGGAAGTGCTGAAAGAGAAGTTCCCAAAAGGCTACAAGGAAATTAAGCCCTATTTGCGGGTCACCCCTCAGCCCAACAAGTAGAAGTCTCAGCAATCGAACCTACTTTCGGCTGATCCCTTCTCTGCCGAAGCTGCGCTCCCCTCGATTTGGATCCCCGACCAGGGGATCCTTTTTTATTTCAAGCCAGATTGAGACACTTTCCCTTTGGGAGAGAGGAGTTAGGGATCCCTCATTTTGCAGTTGGGGAAAGTTTATTCTTCAAAGTTTATTCTTCGGGGAAAGAAGCCGCCTCTGTTGCTTTTTTGGCCAGCTCATCTACCGTGAAGTAGCGATGAAATTTATCCGTCACGCGCAACCAAGGGGAACGGCAGCCTTCTTTGCGATAGCGGGTAACGAAGCCTTTTTCTACCAGCTCTGCCACGTGCTGATAAGCACCTTGACCGCGCAACTCCACCAAATCGGCTTGCGAGAGCGGGCCACGCAGAATGATTGTAGCCAGGGTACGGGTAGCACCCACCCCAATTTCAGGGGGTAAAAGCTGGTTGGCCAGCTCCAAAAACGGCTCCCGCAACTGCAGGGCAAACCCCTCCTCCACCTGTAAGACCTCCAAGGCAGAATCGCGATGGGCATAGTCTTCCATTAATTCCAGCAGCGCATCGTAGGCTTCGTCGCGACTGCAATGGGCCAACTGGGCCAGGGCCGATAGCTCCAGGGGCTGCCCTTTTAAGTAGAGGATCGCTTCGATCTGATTTTTCAGGGCCAAGACACGCTCCCTCTGACCTTGCCTTTCCGCCAACAAGGGATGCGAAATCGACTTAAGAGAACGCGGGGCCATTGCAACAAGGGATCCGCTCAACTTGCTCCGTAGCATAGCAGCAGTTCTAGGCTGAGGGATCCCTTGGCCAAGCGGGCCGGATCCATCCTCGCCTTCGAGCTAGAACCCTACCCCTGATGCCACCACCATCACCACCACCGCTGCAAAGATAATCAAAGCGTAAAACTGGGCCTTGCCGCTCTCCAGGTATTTCATCGCCTCGCCGCTCACCATGGTCACCAAGCCCGTCAGGTTGACCACACCATCCACGATGCGGCTGTCCACCTCCAGCGCCTCCCGTGCCACGAAGCGGGTGCCCTGCACAAAGACTCGCTCATAGAGATCGTCGATGTACCACTTGTTGAGGGAGAAGTAGTAGAGCGGTTGCAGGCTTTGGGGGAAGGTGCCCGGGTCGATGCGCTTTTGCCAGTAGATCAAGCTGGCCAAAGTGATGCCGATCAGCCCAATGCCCACGGAACTACCCGCCATGATTAGAAACTCTGCCCAATCGAAATGGCCCGCCAGCACCTCCTGCCACTCTGCTGCCACCAGCGGCAAAATCGAGCCTGCCTCTGCCACAGACTCAGCCGGCGGGTGGATGAAAGCTTCAAAGAAGTTGGCAAAAGGGGTGCCCACCAGGCCAATCAGCACAGAAGGGACGGCCAGAGCCAACAGCGGGAAGGTCATCGACCAAGGGGACTCATGGGGCTCTGAGGCATGGGCATCTCCGTCGTGCAGGTTTTCGTGGGCTTCAGGATGGCTGCTGGGCTGGGGTTTTTCTTGAATGTTCATGGCTCCAGGGCCAAAGGCCGGCTGTTTCCCCGCAAAAACGTAGGCAAAAGCTGGCACAGGACGGCCCTGGCTGATGGCCACCTCCTGCCGCAGTCTCAGGTTGGTGCCGCGAAACTCCCCTTCGAAGGTGAGGAAGTAGATGCGGAACATGTAGAGGGCGGTGATCCCGGCGGTGAGGAAGCCCACCCCCCACAGAGCTGGGTTCCGTTCGAAAACAGCGCCCAAGATCTCGTCTTTAGACCAAAAGCCGGCGAAGGGCGGGATCCCACAAATGGCCAACGTGCCGATCAAAAACGTGATGGCCGTAACCGGCATGTATTTGCGCAACCCCCCCATCAGGCGCATGTCTTGGGCCAAAACCGGGTCATGGCCGACCACCGCTTCCATGCCGTGGATAACTGAGCCAGAGCACAAAAAGAGCATCGCCTTAAAGTAGGCGTGGGTCATCAGGTGAAACAGGCCCGCCCCATAGGCGCCGCACCCCATGGCCATGACCATGTAGCCCAGCTGGGAAATGGTGGAGTAGGCCAAGCCTTTTTTGATGTCGTTTTGGGTGATGGCAATGGTGGCCCCCAAGAAGGCTGTGCCCGCCCCCGTCCAGGCAATGATGTCCATAGCCACCGGGATCCCTTCCAGCACCGGGAACATGCGGGCCAAGAGGAATACCCCAGCCGCCACCATCGTGGCTGCGTGGATGAGAGCGGAAATGGGCGTGGGACCTTCCATAGCATCCGGCAACCACACATGCAGGGGGAACTGAGCGGACTTGGCCACCGGCCCCAAGAACACCAACACCGCAAACAGGGCAATTAAGCTGCTGCTCACCGCTCCGGCAGCCAACATCTCCTGCAAGTTGCGCCCGATCTCGTTGAACGCGAAGGTGCCGGAAATCCAGTAAAAGCCCAAAATGCCCAACAGCAGGCCGAAATCTCCCACCCGGTTGACCACAAACGCCTTTTGCGCTGCTTCTGCCGCCGCCTGCCGGTCGTGCCAAAAGCCGATGAGCAGGTAGGAGCACATCCCCACCAGCTCCCAGAAGATATAGATCTGCACCAGGTTGGGGCTGACCACCAAGCCCAGCATCGAGGAGCTAAATAAGCTCAGGTAGGCGTAGAAACGCACATAGCCGGGATCGTGGGCCATGTAGCCATGGGAGTAGATCTGCACCAGAAAGGCCACCGTGGTCACCACCACCAGCATCATGGCGCTCAGGTGATCCACGACAAAGCCCATATCCACCGAGAAGGATCCCGCCTGGGCCCAGGTGATGGTTCTGAGGACGGTTTCGTGCCCTTGCACCTGGCTGACCAAAAGGGCAAAGGCATGAACCATCGCCGTCCCGGTCGCGAACACGCTCAAAAAGGCAGCCAAAGAGCGGTTGGCCCTTGTCCAGGCGTTGAACATCAGGATACCTAAGCCGAGGAGAAAGGCTGCCACCAAAGGATAGACGGGGATCAACCAGGCGTACGTGTAGATGAATTCCATGGGAAATGCTTCTGAATGCGTCCTCTCACAGCAACGAACCTGCTCTGCTAGCCCTGCAATTGGCCGGTGGGAGTGTCTGGTGGGCTGGCATTTGCTCAACTGCTTCTGCCATTGTAAACTTTTGCGACAGAGTGCGGATCCGGATCCCGAGCATCAAGTCCATCACAGCAGAGGCTTTTCCCAGAGATCAATCGGGATCCCCGCAGTTGAATCTGTAGATATCCTAAAGAATCGGCTCTGAGCCGAAGCCGACGGTCGCAGGCCAAAAGATGACAGGGATCCCTTGCGAGCGCTACAACGAAGGCTAGATCTACTGGCGGTCTGGAGAAACTACCCATGAGCTTGAACCTGGTGACCTTGGTGGGGCGAGCCGGCATGGATCCGGAGGTGCGCTACTTTGAGTCAGGCAAGGTGGTCTGTACTTTTAGCTTGGCGGTCAACCGATTCCGCAAAGGAGAAGACAAGCCCGATTGGTTCAGCCTAGAGTTGTGGGGCCGCACTGCCGAGGTGGCCGGAGAGTATGTGCGCAAAGGCAGCCTCATCGGGGTAACGGGCAGCCTCAAGTTCGATCGCTGGAAAGACAAATCCACCGGAGAAGAGCGCCAGAGGCCCATCATCGCTGTAGATCGCCTAGAACTGCTGGGATCCCGTCAAGACCGCGACTCCAACCTGCCCCCCGAAGAGCCGTTTTGACCCGTTGGACTGGAGCTGGGCAACCTCAAGGTCCCGCTCCTTCCAAGCATCGCCTACAGGCCTGCACCACTGCTGTCAAATCCTGACTGCACCAGGGATAGTCCAACGGGGGTCGCCGGATCACCCACAGAGGGATCCCCAGGGTTTTGGCCACCGCCTGCTTGATCCCCAGCCCGCCTGCTTCCCCAGAGGCTTTGCTGATCACCACCTGAGGGCTGAGCTGTTGCCAAAGCTGTAGTTCCTGCTCCAAGCTGAGGGGTAAGCGCATCCCGATCACCCGCTCGGCAGGGATCCCGGCTTGCACCGCTTGGGGAACCGATTCCGGCAGCACCCGTGCCCACAGTTGGCAGCGATCTTGCCAAGGTACAAACAGGGGCAGGGCCTTCACTCCCACCGTCAGCAGCACCCGCCGCCCCGCCAGCACCGCCTCTGTGAGCACCCCCTGCCAGTCCGGTGCCACCTGTACCCAGGGATCCAGCTCTACAGGAGGGCGTTCGTAGCGCAGGTAGGGGATCCCCAGTTGGGCCGTCACCCGGATGGCCAGTTGCGAGATCTGCAGGGCAAAAGGATGAGAGGCATCCACCACTACGCGGATCCGGCACTCTTGCAGGAATTGTTCCAGAGATGGCGGCGAAAATCGGGTGACCACCACCTGACCGGGCAAATCCTGATACAGCCTTCTGGCCCCTTCAGTGGTGACGGTTGCCACCCAAGGGATCCCCTGCCGGCTGAGGGCGTCGGCCAAGCTGCGGCTCTCGCTAGTGCCCCCGATCAAAGCCACTTCAACTGGACTACCAACTGAGCTCATGGTGTGTTGCCAAACTTTGACGCCCGTAGATACGATCAAGATCACCGGCTGGAGGCAATTGCTCATGATCGAGATGCATGTGGCTGGGATTGCGGTCGATGCCGTCAACCAAAACCCCATTGTCATCCTGCGCGATGGCAGTGAGCGTCGTGCCCTGCCCATTTGGGTGGGAAAAGCAGAGGCCAACGCCATTTTGCAGGCCCTGGACGACCAAAAGCCACTGCGCCCCATGACCCATGATCTCATCCTCAATTCCTGGAAGACGTGGGGGATCAAGCTGGAGCGAGTCATCATTCACGCGTTGCTGGATAACACCTTCTACGCGGTGCTCGTCACCGTGAATGGTGACAAAAAACAAGAGATCGACTGCCGCCCCAGCGACGCCATTGCCCTCGCTCTGCGGGCCCATGTTCCTATCTGGACGGTGGAAGAGGTCATTGCGGAAGCCTCGATCCCCATGAACCAAGATGCCGACGAGGCGGAGCGGGAGGCCTTTCGCAAGTTTGTAGAAAATGTAACCCCCAGAGACTTTATCCGCAGCTACCCTATGACCGACCATCCCACCGAAGCCGACAGTTAAGCAGCTAAGGCGGATCCCACCCCCAGGGATCCCGGCAGACAGGCCATGCCCCAGGTTGCCAGGTTAACGGTCTATCCCATCAAGTCCCTGGATGGGATCTCTTTGTCTGAGGTGAGGCTGACGGCGGGGGGAACTTTGGAAGGGGATCGCCGCTACGCCCTGGTGGATGCGGAGGGAAAGCGGGTGAACGGCAAGCGCCATGCTGCGGTCCACCGCCTGCGGGCCCGGTTTGATCCCCAGTTGGGCCGGGTGCAGTTGTGGGGGGAGGGCAAGGCGGCTCAGTTTGACCTGCAGCAGCAGCGGGATGCTTTGCAGACTTGGCTCAGCGATTGGTTCGGTTTTCCGGTGCAACTGCTGGAGGAGCCTCTCAGGGGGTTTCCGGATGATCCCTATGCCGACGGCCCCACCCTGATCAGCACAGCCACTCTGGAGACGGTGGCCGGTTGGTTCCCCAACTTGACCCTGGAAGCGGTTCGGCAGCGCTTTCGCATGAATATCGAGCTGTCGGATTGCTCTGCCTTTTGGGAGGATCGGCTCTTTGCCCAGGCAGATCAAGGGGTGCGCTTTCGCATTGGGGAAGTGGAGCTGCTGGGCCTCAACCCCTGCGCCCGCTGTGTGGTGCCCACTCGGGATCCCCTGAGCGGAGAGGCCTATCCCGGTTTTCAAAAGCACTTCGTAGCGCAACGGCAGAAAACCTTGCCACCCTGGGCCGAAGCCAGCCGCTTTGACCATTTCTATCGCCTTGGGATCAATACGTGGATCCCGAGAACGGAGGCGGGCAAGCACCTGAGGGTTGGGGATCCCGTCGAAATCCTCGGGGTTGAACCCCTCAGCCTTTACCCTGAGCTGAATCGAACCCCAGGTTAGTTTCCGACCTACAATCAAGCTAGAGCAGCTCTTTTGGCTTGACCAAGCTATGCAAACCCTGGATCGGCCCAACGCCCCCACCCAGCAGCCCTACCCAGAACCGGTCTATCCCCGTCGCCCCACCCGCACGGTGGCCGTAGCCGATGTGTTGATCGGCAGCCAGCACCCGGTGGTGGTACAGTCCATGATCAACGAGGACACCCTCGACATCGACGCAGCAGTGGCCGGGATCCGCCGTCTGCACGAGGCAGGCTCAGAGATTGTGCGGGTTACCGTTCCCAGCATGGCCCATGCCAAGGCGATGGAGGCGATTCGGGAGAAGCTGATCCAAACCTACAAGCCGGTGCCTTTGGTAGCCGATGTCCATCACAACGGCATCAAGATCGCCCTGGAAGTAGCCAAATACGTGGACAAGGTGCGCATCAATCCAGGGTTGTTCGTCTTTGAAAAACCTCAGCCCGGTCGCACAGAATATACCCAAGCCGAATTTGAGGCCATTCGTAACAAAATCCGGGAAACCTTCACCCCCCTTGTCCAGACCCTCAAAGCCCAGAACAAAGCCCTGCGCATCGGGGTCAATCATGGATCCCTGGCAGAGCGGATGCTCTTCACCTACGGGGATACGCCTGAGGGCATGGTGGAGTCGGCCCTGGAATTTGCCCAAATCTGCGCCGAGCAAGACTTTCACAATGTGGTGCTTTCCTTCAAGGCCTCCCGCCCGCAGGTCATGTTGGCGGCCTACCGGCTGGCAGCCCGTCGCTTCGATGCCCTGGGCCTGAATTACCCCTTCCACTTAGGTGTCACCGAGGCGGGCGATGGAGAATATGGGCGCATCAAGTCGGCGGTGGGGATCGGAACCCTCTTGGCTGAAGGGATCGGCGACACGATTCGGGTTTCTCTCACGGAAGCGCCAGAGAAGGAGATCCCGGTGGCCTACGGCATTTTGCAAGCTCTGAACCTGCGCAAAACCATGGTGGAGTATGTGGCCTGCCCTTCTTGTGGCCGCACCCTGTTCAATTTGGAGGAAGTGCTGCAGAAGGTGCGTGCTGCAACTCAGCATCTGGTGGGGTTGGACATTGCCGTGATGGGCTGCATTGTCAATGGGCCGGGAGAGATGGCCGACGCCGACTACGGCTATGTGGGTAAAACGCCAGGGGTGATCTCCCTCTACCGCGGCAAAGAAGAAGTGAAAAGGGTGCCGGAATCGGAAGGCGTGCAGGCGCTGATCGATCTGATCAAAGCCGATGGGCGCTGGGTGGATCCCCCTTCTTCCCATTAACTCTGCTTCCCCCTCAAGAGGCGACCTGCCCAGCCATCCTGCCGCGCTCTTGCTTCGCTCAGAAACTGGCTAGTGGCGTTTGCCACGCAGGGCTTTGGCGCGGTTGTTCACCTGTCTTACAAATAGAGGCAGCAGGTGCACCCGGATATATTCAAACGCTGCTTGTAGACCTTCTTTTTCTTGACATACTCCCCTGCCTTTAGGCAGGAGATTCTGGTTCCTGGTTCTGCGACAGCACT
>NZ_JANSHS010000058.1:0-6025 GCF_047461695.1 Synechococcus sp. R6-7 | reverse complement strand
GGACGGGGCTTGCCGCGCCTTTTGGTCAACCACTGATAGGCTACTTGCCTGAATAAAGCTGGGATCGGCAGCGCAGCCTCAATGCTAGCCTAGTAAGGCTGTGTTTTTGTGCGAAGCCATGCCTGTTCCTAAGAAGAAAACTTCTAAAGCCCGCAGTCGCAGGCGCTACGCCGTCTGGCTGGGCAAAGCTAAGCTCCAGGCCCAGCGAGCCATGACCATTGGGCGCGCCATTCTCAGCGGTCGCAACACCGGTTTCTACTATCCCAAAGCTAAGTCTGAAGAGGATGAGGAAGAATAGAGGCTTGCTGCAGGGATCCCGGTGTCTGCGCGAGTGATTACACTGGACTAGAGCTGTGCTCCCCTGAAAGCGGTTTTGCTGCCCCTGTAGTCTTGCTCCTCCATAGGTTGCATGCGCTCCTTGACTTCCCTCACCTACTACCAACGGCTGGGTCTGTCTCCAGGGGCATCTCCTGAGGCCATCCGGCGGGCCTACCGGCAATTGAGCAAGCGCTACCATCCCGATACTTCTCCCCTGGCTCCGGAAGTGGCCATTCGCTGCTTCCAAGAGTTGCAGGAGGCCTACCTTGTCCTTAGCAACCCGGCGAAACGGGCCATCTACGATGCCAGCTTACGGGCGGTGACCGCCAACACGGGATCTCTGGGCATGCCGGGATCCCTTGGTGCCGATTCTCTAGAGCTGCGTATGGAAACCCGCCCACTTTCGGCTGGCGAGCTGTGTGCCCTGCTGCTGATGGGATCCACCCTAGTCGTGTGTTTGCTACTGGCAGGTGTCCTCGCTTGGCTGCGAGAGAGTGGGGCAAGCTGATTCTGCGAGCATTTCCTGCCCTCTTCGGTAGGACATTGGGATCGAGTTTTCGGATTCTGGATCAGGAGTGCTTGAATGAACATAGCCCGTTGACTCTAGGGTTTGATTGCTTTTCTTGAATCTCGCCATGCCTTTGCCTCCTGCAACCACGCCCCTGTACAATCACCCGCTCCACACCATCGAACGCTGGCTGGAGGATCAGGGCTGCACCCGCGATCCGCAGGATGTGGAGCAGTGGTTTTGCGAACGGCCTGGCTGGAAAGCCATTTTGCGCCTGGAAGAAACCAGCATTTGGGTGCGATACACCTACCCAGACGGCAACACGAAAACTTTATCTTTTCCCTATTCCCTCAGCCGGCAAGACGTAGAACAGGCCATTTTTGAGAGTTAGCCGAGCCATGCGCGTTCTCCAGTTGCCTGCCCTGCGCGATAACTACATCTACCTGCTCCACAATCCCGACACTGCAACAGCAGCCGTGGTGGATCCGGCAGTGGCTGAGCCCGTGTTGGAAAAGCTGGCCGAGCTGGGGGCGGAGTTGGTGGCCATTTTCAACACCCACCACCACCACGACCACGTGGGGGGCAACCGACAGCTTTTGGAGCGCTATCCCCGTGCCAGAGTCTATGGCAGCCAGGTGGATCGGGGGCGGATCCCTGGCCAGACGGTGGAGCTCAAGGCAGGGGAAACAGTGGAGTTTGCGGGTCGGCTAGCAAAGGTGCTGTTTGTGCCCGGCCATACCCGCGGCCATATTGCCTACTACTTTTCCAAGAGTGGGGATCTCTTCTGTGGGGACACCCTGTTTGCCGGGGGATGCGGGCGGCTGTTTGAAGGCACGCCGGAGCAGATGGTGGGATCCCTGGATCAACTGCGGCAGTTGCCGGAAGCCACACGGGTGTGGTGTGCCCACGAATACACCTTGAACAATCTCAGGTTTGCCCTGACAGTGGATGGAGACAACCCCGACCTGCAGGCGCGTTATCAGCAGGTGGCTGCCCTGCGCCAGACGGGATCCCCGACTGTCCCCAGCACCATTGGCGAGGAACGCCGCACCAATCCCTTCTTGCGTTGGGATCAGCCGGCTTTGCAGGCAGCCACCGGGCTCCAGGATCCGGTGCGGGTCTTCGCTCGCCTGCGCGGTATGAAGGATCAGTTCTGAAAATCGGGTTCTGACAAAAGCTCCTGGAGGTGGCCCAAAACCTGAGGGGATGGTGCTCCTCACCACTAGCACAAACGAAACCCCGAAGAGCTGCACCGTAATCTGGTGCAGGGGCTTTTCATCAGCCCACCTCGGCCTGCCTCCTGGACACTAGAGCCAGCAGGATAGCCGCCCCCAGCCCTTGAGTGACTACCGAAAAGAGCACTAAGCCAGTCAGGGAGAAATCGTAAAGCACCCCCATCAGGGCGCTGCCCACAAACCAAGCCAATCCATAGACACTGGTAAACAGGCCAAAGGCAAAGCCCCTCGTCTCGGGAGCTACCATACCGGCCACCGCCGCCTTCATGATGGATTCTTGGGCCCCCAAACCAATCCCCCAGAGCACCATGCCCAGCACCGTCAGAGCATAGGTACCGGAAAAGGCCAGCGGCGCAAATCCAGCCGATACCGCCACCGCTCCCAGCAAGCTCCACAGCCCCACGCGGTCGAACAGCCAGCCACATCCCAGGGCGGCCAGGGCATCCACCCCCATAGCCAGGGCATAGAGCAAAGGGATCCCTGCCCCATCGCTCCCTGACTGTTGTTGCAGATGCAGGGCAATGAGGGGAAAATCCGCAAACCCCATAGCCACACAGGCTGCTGCCAAAAGATACAGCCAGAAAACTTTGGGCAAGCCTTTTGCTGGAGTCATCTCCGGCTCCGGCTCAAAGTCGCGCGGACTGGGATACAGCCATTGCGCCAGCCCCAAAACCCCCAGTCCTATTGCCGCCGGGATCCCCAAGGCCAAAAACCCACCCCGAAAGCCATAGCCGACTTTCAGAACTGCCGCCACCAACAGCGGCCCCCCCACCGCCCCAATCTGATCTAGGGTCTCGTGCAGGCCAAACCCCAAGCCCCGTCCCACCTGCAAGGCTGCATGGGAGAGCAACACATCCCGGGGTGGGGTGCGGATCCCTTTGCCCGTCCGCTCGGCCAGCAACAGCAAAGCAGCCCAAGGCCAACTGCCCACCCAGGCCAAAGCCGGGATCACCGCCGTGTTGATGACATAGCCCAAGGTGGTGAGCTGCCAGTGCCCCCGACTGCGGTGCAAGGGATCCCTGCCCAGCCGGTCGCTCCAATAGCCCACCCCCAACCGCAAGCCATAGGCCAATAGCTCCCCCCCGCCGGCCACCAGGCCCACCACCGTGCCGCTGGCCCCTAGGGATCCCAAAAAAGCTCCAGAAATGCTGCGGGCTCCTTCGTAGGTGGCATCGGCACACAAGCTGACGATCCCCAGAAGGAGGATAAAGCGCCAGGCAGAAGGGATCATGTCCGGCTCCATAGATTCAGTACAAGCATCAACAGCAGCAGCTCGTTACGTCCATGGCTAGAATCCATAGATAGAAGAGTAAGGGCAAAGAGAGCTTCAGAAGAGTCTTCATCTAGCCGGGAGCAACTGCCGGCCCAGGAGAACCTAGAGCTGAGCAGGTCTTGTTCTCCTTTGTTTGCCTCGAACAGAATCGAGCTTCCCCTGTCCTTCTGGTAAGAGGAGAGAAGCAATGGCCGCTAAAAGAGTGCTTTTTAAGCTAGCCTGTTTTCTCTTGGGTATCTGTCCGATTTCAATAGCTATTGCTCAGCAGGCATTCTTAAACGCTGAGTATCTCATATTTGCTTTACCCGAAAATATTGAGCGAGTTCGTTTTCAAAATGGCCAGTATCAGAGAGGCTCTAGCCCTCTCGAAGAAGGGTTCCTAAGAGTAAGCCTCGAAAAGCTAGCGCCTGCCGATCTTAACAACGATGGGCTTCAGGATGTAGTGGCGATTGCATTAAGTAATACAGGAGGGAATGTTTTCTGGACAACCTTATCTGGGCTGTTGGGCGGCAGCAAAAAACCTACGCCCCTGGAGCCTGTGTACCTCGGCGATGGGGTTGTAGTTAACAATGTTTCAGTTGCCCGTGACTCTGGAGGAAAGGCTGAGGTCTGCTTAGATATGCTTGCCCATGGCCCCGAGGATCCCAGTTGTTGCCCTACCAAGAAAGAAAAAAGGTGCTTCACCCTGGCCGAAAACCGGTGGATACCTCGGAGAGCTAAATAACCTCTACTTTGGTCGGCTAATGACCTGCCCAGGACTTCCTTGAGGAGATTCGACCAGAATTACAGGAATAGAGCTGGTCTCCAGAACGGCTTGGGAGGTGGATCCCACTAGCACTTGTTCCCAGCCGCGGTGCCCCCGCTTGCCCATGACGATGTCGGTTACCTGCCGCTCCTGAGCTAGGGTTACGATGGTCTCTGCCAAGGGCCCCGAGGCCAAGCAAAACTGGTGGCGAATATCCGCCAAAAGACGCTGGGTGAGTTGCCGCAACAGTTCTACCCCTTTCCCCTGCGGCTTATCGGTAACATGCAGCACAATCACTTCCCCATCCACCCGCCGCGCCAAATCGGCTGCCTTGCGCAACACCACCTCGGCTAGAGGAGAGGTATCCACGGCTGCCAAAAAGCTCACCTTGCCTTGGCTGCCTACCTTGGTGGGATCCACCTCTCCTTTTTCCAAAAGCCGGGGAGCACACACCTGGGTCAGCCAAGCACCCAGGGGGGCCGTGACCAAAATCGACAGAGCCGCCAAAGCCAAAATGATCTCCCCACCGGGGATCCCTTGGGCCAAAGGGATCCCACCAATAGCCGCCTGCACCGTCGCCTTGGCCATGTTGCCCGGTAGCAAAAACAGCCGCTCCCGCCCGTTCCAATTGCTTCCCAGAGTGGAAAGCCACCAACCCAGGCCCCGCCCCAGCAGCAGACTCAAGGTCAAGAGCAGCAAGCCCGGCCAAAACACGGATCCCAGCACCCCCAGATCCAGCGACGCTCCCAGTAGCACAAACAACACGATCTCCGCCACCGTCCAGAGGGCATCGAACCCACCCCGCAGCCGCCGCGCCAAAGGGGCATCCAGCTCAATCAGAAAAAACCCCATGGCCATCACCGCCAGATAGCCGGAAAAATAGGGCCACACCTGCGGCGCCAGCACCAAGCCCAAGGCCATGCAGGCAGCCAGCAGCACTTCCTGCACGCTGTTGCGAGTCCAGTTTTGTTGGGTTAGCAGCGACACCAGAACCCGCGCCCCCAGGTAGCCTATGGCTATGCCCAGCAGGATCTCCATCACCACCTGGAACGGCAGCCACTGCAGCGGCGACAGCTCCAGGCTTCCCAAGCGAACGCTCGCGGCGGATCCTTGGCCCAAAAAGCTGAGCAGCAGGCTAAACCCCAACAACAGCAGTACGTCGGAAAGGGCGCTGCCGGTCAAAATGGCATCCGGGATCCCCTTGGCCACCCCCCAGCCCAGGCTTTTGAGGCGCAACATCCCCGGCACGATCACGGCTGGCGACTCCGCCCCAATCACGCAGCCCAACAGCAAACCGGTAGGCCAGTCCAACCCCAGGATCCAGGTGCTCAACAGGGCCACCGCCACCGCCTCGCAGGCTGCCGGCAAAAACCCCAGCCGCAACGCCACGGATCCCTGCTGGGCCAGCTTCTCCCGATCCAGCCCCAGGCCCGCCTTCATCAAAATGATCATCACCGCCACCACCCGCAGATCCCCCGCCGCTGCCAGCACCTCCGGGGATAGGACATCTCCCAGCAAGATCCCCACGAGGATCATCCCCAGCAGGGGGGGTATCCCCAGCCGACCCACGATTTGGCCGACAAAAAAGCCCATCACCAAGATCCACAGCCAACTGCCCAGCATCACCAGATCCTCATCTCCTTGTCGTCAGGGTGTTGAAGGGCAGCCCAGGGAGAAAAAGCCATCCGCGTCAGGAGTGGGAGCACCATCGCGTCCGCAGGGTGGGGCCTCAAACAAAGCCAAAGACCCCTACCCCCTGGACTTGCCCAGAAGTGTAGGAGTCATCAGCCTCAGCTTTTGAGGTTAGAACCCTCTTCCTCTATAGAAAAATTCCAAGTGAGGCGGTTGCGGTGAACTCCATCACCGGTTGCCGGAGCAAGGCTCAAAAGCCGACCGGCAACTGATCCCGCTTGCAGGGTATCATGCTTTCTCTTCCACAACAACTA
>NZ_JANSHS010000057.1:0-3453 GCF_047461695.1 Synechococcus sp. R6-7 | reverse complement strand
CCCCAGCTTAGATCCCACCCGGATCATCTCTGCCAGGCCGCGGGTAACCAGAGCCGCACGAGCATTGGCCCCCAGTTGCAAGCCATCACACACGCCAACAGCGATGGCGATAACATTTTTCAGGGTGCCGCCTAGCTCCACTCCCAGCGGATCGCTGCTGGTATAGAGGCGGAACCGCTCCGAGGAAAGGGCATACTGCACCTGCACAGCGGCCCAGGGATCCCGGCTGGCCACCACTGCCGCTGCCGGCAAGCCTTGGCGGATCTCCGCCGAAAGATTAGGCCCCGAAAGCACTACCAGAGGCTGCTCCGGGAAAGTGGCCCCCCAGATTTGGGTAGGGGTCAGAAGCTGCAGTGGATCCAACCCTTTGGTGGCCGAGACCAAAATTGCCTGCGGTGGGATCCCCACCTGGCGCACCGCTTCCACCACAGGGCGTACCCCCGCCATAGAGACGGCTGAGATGAGGATTTGGGATCCCTGGAGCACTTCTGCCAAATCCAGGCCCTTGCGGCGATTCCAAACCCGCACCCGGTGCCCTTGCCCCTGAGCCAGCATCGCCAGGGTACTTCCCCAAGCCCCGGCTCCCAAAATGGCAACGCTTTGCGGGGATGTTGGGCTTTGGCCTTCTGCGCTAGTGTTCATCTAATCTGTTCACCCGCAGACTTTCTCTCAAGCTTTCTTCGTAGGATGCCTCTCAAAAAGCCTGCGCCGGCAAAGGGAAGACCGGCGACAAAGGTTAGTATGGGTGGATACCAAATCATGGGTTAGCTCGAGAGCAGACGACATGGCAGAAGCAGGGATCCCCCGCCTTCCTCCTGAGGTAGCTGCCAAAATGGGAACCTGGCAGCACGGGTATGCCCTTACCAATGGCATTCAACTGCACTACGTCACCCAAGGGGAAGGGGAGCTGGCGATCTTGTTGCACGGTTTCCCGGAGTTTTGGTACTCCTGGCGGCATCAGATTCCGGTGTTGGCGCAGCGGTTTCGCGTGGTGGCACCCGACATGCGCGGCTACAACGATTCCGACAAACCGGATCACGGCTATGACCTGGATACCCTTACCGAGGATATCCGCGGCTTGCTAAGCCACTTTGGGGCCCGAAGAGCGGTGGTCGTAGCCCACGATTGGGGGGGAGCCATTGCCTGGCACTGGGCGCAATTTTTTCCTGAGGAGATTCGCAAGCTGGCCGTCCTCAATTCTCCCCATCCGGCCTGCTTTCGCCGGGAATTCTTGAGCAACTTGGATCAACTGCGCCGCAGTTGGTACCTGTTCTTTTTTCAATTGCCTTGGCTGCCAGAGTGGGTGCTGCAATGGGATTTGGGAGATTGGGTGCGCCGCATTTTCCAGGAAACTTCGGTGCGCAAAAGCGCCTTCACCCGCCACGACCTCAAGCTCTACCAAGAGGCCCTCTCCAAACCCAAGGTTCTCACCTCTGCCCTCAACTACTACCGCCAGCTGTTTAACCTGCCCACCTTGCAGAACCTGTTTTTGCAGCCCATGCGGCAGATCCTCGCCCCTACCCTGCTGATTTGGGGAGAAGAAGACTTTGCCCTCAGCCGCGAGCTAACCGAGGGGATGGATCCCTTTTTCCCCAACGGCCTGCGCAAGGAGTACATCCCCGAATGCGGCCATTGGGCGCAGCAGGAAGCTCCGCAAACGGTCAATCGGCTGCTGATGGAGTTTCTCTAGCGGGCCGGGCTTGGGATCCGCTCTTTACCATCTTCAAGGGTTGACCCTAGAATAATCCACTGAATTCTACGGGAGAACCGGCATGGCCCTGGAGTATCCATCCCATCTGCGCTACGTGGACACCCACGAGTACATCCATGTTGAGGATGATATTGCGGTGATTGGGATCACAGCTTATGCCGTCGATCAACTGGGGGATATCGTTTTCGTGGGCTTGCCCGAAGAAGGGACAGAGATTGAAAAAGGGGAAAGCTTTGGCTCAGTGGAATCGGTCAAAGCCGTCGAAGATCTCTATGCCCCTCTTTCTGGAGAGGTGGTAGCCGTGAATACAGCGGTGGTGGAGAGCCCCGAAAGCCTTGCCGACGATCCCTATGGCGATGGCTGGCTGATCAAGGTGCGCATTGCCAACCCCGAAGATCTCGAGGACACCATGAGCGCCGAAGCCTACGCCAGCTTGGTAGAGGGATCCTAAACTCCAGCAGTTGGCCCTGAACTACAGCAAAGTCTCTCGGTTACCCCCCTCAGCTTTGGCTTGGTAGAGGGCCTTGTCGGCAGCAGCCAGCAGACTTTGTGGGTCAGTTCCCTCTCCCAGCTCCAGCAGAGAGGCGATGCCCACACTGCAGCTTAGGGAGATGGTCTCCGTCCCCGCCTGCACCAACAGGGTCTGGACAGCCTGCCGCAAGCGTTCTGCCAGCCCTAGGATCTGCGAGTTCGGGATCCCGCGCACCAGCAGGGCAAACTCATCGCCCCCCAAGCGGGCCACCAGGTCGTCTTGGCGAACGTGAGCTTGCAATCGCCGCGCCACCTGGATCAAGGTTTGATCCCCAGCCCAGTGCCCCCAGCGGTCGTTGATTTGCTTAAACCCATCCAAATCCAGATAGAGCACGTGGAGGGGAATGCGATGGCGAAGGGCAAAGGGGATCTCCAGCTCCAGTTGCTCCAGGAAAAAACGTCGGTTATGCAAGCCGGTCAGCGGGTCGTGGAGGGCGGCAGTGGCCATTTGCAAAAAGAAGGCTTCTTCTGCCGCGTCGTAGTAGGCAAACTTGAGGGTGCTGGCCCCCACTTGAATGCGATCTCCATCCTTCAGGAGAACGCGGCTGATGCGCTCGCCGTTGACATAAGTGCCGTTGAGGCTCTCCAGGTCGGTGAGAACATAACCCTCACTTTCTCTTTCCAGCCGACAGTGCTGCCGGGAGACGGCGTGATCCAAGAGCTGAATGTCCGCGCGGTGGCTGCGCCCCAAAACTCCACCCCTCGCCAAGGGAAACGTCATGCCCACATTGGCGCCGCTGAGCACCGTTAGAAAGGCCGCAGTTGCCTCAGGCTGGGGTCTGCGCTCGTAAAACTCCAAGGGGATCTGAGTGGTTGGCTCCTCTGGCAACTGAGAGAGAGGGTCGAGAGGCATGGAGAGGCCCAACGAATTGTGCGGGTTAGCAGTAAGCACTCGTTATATCCGTATTATGTCGGTTTTCCCCAGGCCGTGTTTGGGTGAGCGAGGGATGTCTCGCCGGTTCTGATCTGTAAACTTGCGGAACTCTGGAGTTTATCGTATACCATCGCACGCGGTGAGGCCCTCAGTTGAGAGCTACGCGAGGATTCCATCCCGCCTGCGCGGTTGTATCGGCCAGCTGTGGGAAGAAGCTCAATGGCAAACCCCAATTTCCCCAGGATCCCAAGTATTTTTCGGGATAACTCAAAAAACGGGTTCGGTTTGCCCCTCGTTCCCTGATTTCGAGAAGAGCATGACTCTAGTCAATAATAAG